>NZ_JAGMUE010000387.1:0-1084 GCF_019049165.1 Streptomyces sp. AC627_RSS907 | reverse complement strand
ACCCCCGCTGTTGTACGGCGGGTCGGTAATGACGGAGTCGACACAGCCGTCCGGGAGACCAGCGAGAACGGCAAGGGCGTCGCCCTGGTGAAGAGAAAAAGGCAAAGAGGAACCCCAAATCGGGTACGGAATCGTGGAAGTCCTCACGGCTTGGAAGATGTGGTACAGGAGCTCGGGGCCGCGAGGCGGGGGGATTCCAAAAACTGTAGAGGCGAATGCGTCGCCGCCCAAGAAGTGCGGCGATGACGTGCCGGATTCCGGTACCTCGCGCCGGATTTTTTGGTCAACCGCCAATGTGCGCCTACGGTTTTTCCACCGCCCAACGCCACCGCCTGCCTTCACGTTGGCGTCCGCTGGGGCGCCTCCACTTCCCCGCAGCGTCGAGTTGGCCAATAACTGCGCTCACCCGCCCTGGAGTCCGCACACGCGGCACGCCGGGAGCTACCCCTCAAGGACAGAGACACATGACATCTCGACACCCGCCTTGGCACGACAATCCGCGTAACCCTAGGTCGGGGCAACCCAGTTGAAGGTGGTCGTCGCCGGCATCGGCGCCGCTCTCCTGTCCCCTCTTCTCTTCGGCGGCGCGGCCATGATGGCGGCCTCTGCCAGCCAAGCCGCCACCGACGGCGCCGCGGACGTGTGCCTGCTGCCGCCGGATGCCGCGAGGATCGCCGACCAGGTCACCAAGATCCTCGACGGCGCGGACGCGACCAAGGTCCACATCGAGGGGCTCGACGTGCCGAAGGAGCAGATCCCGAACGCGCACGTCATCGTCGCCACCGGCATCAGCCTGGACATTCCCCACCGCGGTCAGGTGGTTGCCTTGGCCACAGCCATGCAGGAATCGCGTCTGCGTAACCTCGCCTACGGCGACCGCGACAGCCTGGGACTCTTCCAGCAGCGCCCCTCGCAAGGGTGGGGCACCGCGGAGCAGATCCGCGACCCCCTCTACGCGAGCGAGCGCTTCTACAAGGCGCTGCTGCAGGTGCGCGGTTGGCAACAGCTCACGGTGGCCCAGGCGGCGCAGGCCGTGCAGAAGTCCGGCTACCCGGACGCCTACGCGCAGTGGGAGCCGCTGGCC
>NZ_JAGMUE010000386.1:0-609 GCF_019049165.1 Streptomyces sp. AC627_RSS907 | reverse complement strand
GTCGCCGCGGCCAGCGACCGCGGGCTGCGACACCACCGCAACGAGGACGCCTTCGCCCTCTCGGAGGCGGAGTTGCCGGATGGTTCGCCCGCCGTGGTCGCCGTCGTCTGCGACGGCGTCTCCTCCGCCACCCGCCCTGACGACGCGTCGGCCGCCGCGGCCCGGGTGGCCGGCGAGCGGCTGCTGACCGCGCTGCCACGGGGAACGCATCCGCAACAGGCCATGCACGAGGCGATCATCGCCGCGGCCGAGGCGGTCAACGCGCTGGCCCAGGAGGCCCGCCCGGCCCACCGCGACCCGCACCGCCACGAGAACGCGCCGGCCTGCACGATCGTCAGCGCCGTCGTCGCCTCGGGCATCCTGACCGTCGGCTGGATCGGCGACAGCCGCGCGTACTGGGTTCCGGACGACCGCGCCACGCCCGCCGCCCGGCTCACCGAGGACGACTCGTGGGCCGCGCAGATGGTCGCGGCCGGCCTGTTGTCGGAGCAGGAGGCGTACGCGGACGAGCGGGCGCACGCCATCACGGGCTGGCTGGGGGCGGACGCGTACGAGATCGAGCCGCACACCGCCGCGTTCAAACCCGACCGGCCGGGCGTGGTGGTGGTC
>NZ_JAGMUE010000385.1:0-721 GCF_019049165.1 Streptomyces sp. AC627_RSS907 | reverse complement strand
CATGCCGAGTTGGTGGATGCGGTCGACGAGGGTCTGGTCGGTGACGGTGTGCTGGGGGTTGATCTGGTCGGCCCAGGTGCTGAGCTGGAGGAGTTCGGTGTCGGTGGGGCGTTGGGCGTCGAGGATGCCGATGGGGACGTCGGGGAGGTGGGTGTGGAATTGCTGGGCGTCGTCGGTCTGGAAGGACTGGACGGTGAGTCGGTGGTGGGTGAGGGCGTTGCGGAGGTAGCGGGGTTTGGTTGTGAGGTGGGTGGCGAGGTCGGTGGCGAGGGTGGTGGTGTAGTGGCCGCAGGGGCTGATTTCGGCGAGGAGTCCGGTGCGGGTGTGGTTGATGCGGGTGATGACGGTGTCGAGGGTGATGAGTGGTTCGCCTTTGTAGCGGGGGTGGAACCAGGAGCCGGCGTCGAGTTTTTGGAGTTCTGCCCAGGTGAAGTCGGAGACGCGGTAGCGGGGGCGGTCGGGGTAGAGGGTTTTGATGTTGGTGGTGCGTTCCATGGTGCAGTCGTGGAAGTTGATGAGTTTGCCGTCTTTGGTGCGTTGGACGTCGATTTCGACGTGGTCGGCGCGTTGTCGGACGGCGAGGTCGATGGCGGCGGCGGTGTTCTCGGGTGCCATGCCGGAGGATCCGCGGTGCGCGATGACGTCGGGGCGGTCGTCGGCGTGCGCGGTGGTGGAGGCCATGGCCATGGTGATACCGCTCAGCACGGCCACGACCAGACCG
>NZ_JAGMUE010000384.1:0-578 GCF_019049165.1 Streptomyces sp. AC627_RSS907 | reverse complement strand
GAACCGCACTGGGCCTGGTGGATCTCGCTCAGTGAAATCGACCGTCAACAAGGACGTATGCAGCACGAGACCGGGCAGTGGATCGATTCCATTCCGACGCTCGAACGAGCCACGGAGAAGCACCCTGGAGCCCAGGTCGGATACGAGAACGTCGCGTCCGTCCGCCTCCTCGACAGCCTGGTCGCCGTGAAGTCGTGGCGGGCAGCCGAAGAAGAGGCCGCCAAACTGATTCCCACTATCAGTGAGACATCATCCGGCGTAACCCTCACGATCTTGAGGCAGGCAACCCGCCGAGGAAAGAGAATGAGTGCCGCTCCCAACGGCCTGCGGGACGCCCTTGATCGAATTGACATGGCTCTGGACGCCGATCCCTACGAGCTGTGACGGCGAAAGCGCTGGCTGCATGGGCCCGTGCCGCGCGAGCCGGAGTCCCGGTCGCTCATCGTTGAGACGTTGGCACGGCGGCTGGGCGGGCCCTGACTCTGGCCGACGCGGGCTTCCCTCAGCCGGAGGATAGTGCGCACAGGCGTACGGGTAGTGATGTGGTGGGCGAACTCGTCGGACTCGGGAGGGTGCAC
>NZ_JAGMUE010000383.1:0-699 GCF_019049165.1 Streptomyces sp. AC627_RSS907 | reverse complement strand
CCTCTCCCCGGCTCGCACCCGAAACGGTAGGGCAGCTATTCACCCCACCGTAACACGATCACGCTAACGCGCGTCAGCATTCTTTGCCCGCCGGGCCTCCGGGCACTCAGAAAATCTTGCCGAACGGCTGATTGCGAGCATAACGAATCTTCCGTCCACAAGGACAGAGCCATCCCCTATCCATGACGGAGTAGAACAGTCTGAACTCAGCAACGAGCACGAAGAGTGTCGACTCCGACAGCACCAACATCGCCCCTGCGCGCTGCCACTTATCATGGAATCACAGCAGGCTGTGGCCATCGAGATAAGGCTAATCGTGCTGAATGAAATCCTCCACCGCCGATCGCAGCCAATCGTAAAAGTGCGGATACTCAGCTCGCTGCTCTCGTCCGGGAGTAGTGAAATCATGGATTATGCATACCTTGCCGCTACCCACATCCCAGCATGCGACATCGTCGTTATCCTCGCGACGCGCAAAGGGCACTAGCTGCCGCTCCGGGAATCGCTCCCGCAGGCCCGATATGCGCACCCGCAATCTGTCGCCTTCCAGTAGCCACCACGGCTCCAGACTAATCAAGCCCGACTCGGCAGCACGCATAAAGGCGTCGGGGTAAGTAAAGCCACCGGGAAGCTCTTTTTCTGAAAGTAGATCAAGCACCTTATTCTCCGTTCCATCCGGTGACATCCGACCCCATGGGG
>NZ_JAGMUE010000382.1:0-867 GCF_019049165.1 Streptomyces sp. AC627_RSS907 | reverse complement strand
CACCCGGTCCTCGCCGCCGACGTACGGCTCAAGGACCGCGGCCTCGATGATCAGCGCGGTGGCCGAGGCCGCGTACAGCGCGAGCAGGCTGGCCGGGCGCAGCAGCAGTCCGCCGGCGACGATCGGCAGGACCAGTACGGAGGGGTCACACCAGTCGGGTTGGGCGATGGTGCTGGCCGCGATGGCCGGCACGGCCGCGAGCAGCACGGCCAGGGCCAGCCAGTCGGAGCCGTCGCCGCGGAAGTAGTCCACCCCGGCCTTGCGCACGTTGGTGCGTGCCCGGTGGAGCGCCTTGCGCATCCGGGCCGTCGCGGACTCCACACCTCCGGTCTTCATCGCATCGGGACCTTATCCACCCTCCACCATGCTCCGCACGTTTCTCCGACTCCGACGCCGCATCCGACGCTTCGCATGGTCGCCCCCCGGCGCGGCCACCGAAGGCGCGCCTCGGGCCGCTGGCCGAGAAGGGAATCTTAAGCGAAATGCGATCGCCTGTGCGGGTACGTCGCGAAGATCACCGCCGGGCCCACGGGGTCGCGCGCCCGCGCGCGGGCGGCACGCGGGTCGAGTACCGCACCGACCCCGCCCGGTGCGCCGCGCCCCCGCGCGCGGGCGGCACGCGACGCGGGGGGGGTGCCGCGGCGCTTCGGGCACGGCGGGCGCTAGCGGGGCTGGCACCCGGGCACCGGAAGCTAGCGGGGCTGGCACCCCGGGCACCAGAAGAGGTTGCGGGCGGCGAGTTCGGCGGTGCGGATCTCGCCGCCACAGATGTGGCAGGACTGCCTGGCCCTGCGGTACACGTACACCTCTCCCCCGTGGTCGTCCACACGCGGCGGACGCCCCATGGCCTCGGGGAGGTGTTCGGGC
>NZ_JAGMUE010000381.1:0-366 GCF_019049165.1 Streptomyces sp. AC627_RSS907 | reverse complement strand
TTCTGATGCTAAGGCCGTGAAGCCGCCCTGATCTCTTCGGAGTTGAGGGGAGTGGTGGAGCCGCTGACCCTAGGGGGTAGTAGGTAAGTGATGGGGTGACGCAGGAAGGTAGTCCAGCCCGGGCGGTGGTTGTCCCGGGGTAAGGGTGTAGCCCGTTGTCTAGGTAAATCCGGATGACATAAAGGGTGAGACCTGATGCCGAGCCGATTGTGGTGAAGTGGATGATCCTATGCTGTCGAGAAAAGCCTCTAGCGAGTTTCATGGCGGCCCGTACCCTAAACCGACTCAGGTGGTCAGGTAGAGAATACCGAGGCGTTCGGGTGAACTATGGTTAAGGAACTCGGCAAAATGCCCCCGTAACTTCGG
>NZ_JAGMUE010000041.1:0-3896 GCF_019049165.1 Streptomyces sp. AC627_RSS907 | reverse complement strand
GGCGCAGGTTGAGCGACTCGAGGATCTGGATGCCGACCTTGATCTCCTCGACCGGCGGGGCCGACAGGGAGACGCGGATGGTGTCGCCGATGCCCTGGGAGAGCAGGGCGCCGAAGGCGACGGCCGACTTGATGGTGCCCTGGAAGGCGGGGCCCGCCTCGGTGACACCGAGGTGCAGCGGGTAGTCGCACTGGGCGGCGAGCTGCCGGTAGGCCTCGACCATCACGACCGGGTCGTTGTGCTTGACGGAGATCTTGATATCCCGGAAGTCGTGCTCCTCGAAGAGCGACGCCTCCCACAGGGCGGACTCGGCCAGCGCCTCGGGGGTCGCCCTGCCGTACTTCTGGAGCAGGCGCCGGTCGAGCGAGCCCGCGTTCACGCCGATGCGGATCGGGGTGCCGTGGTCCTTCGCCGCCTTGGCGATCTCCTTGACCTTGTCGTCGAACTGCTTGATGTTGCCGGGGTTCACACGGACCGCGGCGCAGCCCGCCTCGATGGCGGCGAAGACGTACTTCGGCTGGAAGTGGATGTCGGCGATCACCGGGATCCGGGACTTCTTCGCGATCACGGGGAGGGCGTCGGCGTCGTCCTGCGTGGGGCACGCCACCCGCACGATCTGGCAGCCGGAGGCCGTCAGCTCGGCGATCTGCTGGAGCGTCGCGCCGATGTCCGACGTACGGGTCGTCGTCATCGACTGCACCGACACCGGGGCCCCGCCGCCGACCGCCACCGGCCCGACCTGGATCCGCCGCGACACGCGCCGCTCGGCGATCGGCCGGACCGGTACCTCGGGGACGCCCAGGGAGACGGCGGTCATGCCGTCACTCCCGGTTCCCGGAGACCGTCTCGCGCATGGCGCGCAGGGACTCCTTGAGGGAGCCCATGGTGGCCAGGACGGCGGTGGGCTCGTAGCCGCAGTGCGCCATGCAGTTGGCGCAGCGCGGGTCCTTGCCGCGCCCGTACTTGTCCCAGTCGGTCTTCTCGATCAGCTCCCGGTACGTGGGCACGTACCCGTCGCTCATCAGGTAGCAGGGGCGCTGCCAGCCGAAGAGGGAGTAGTTCGGGATCGCCCAGGCGGTGCAGGGGAAGTCGACCTTGCCCTCCAGGAAGTCGAGGAACAGCGGGGAGTGGTTGAGCCGCCAGCGGGCCCGGTTGCCGCCCGAGAAGGCCTTCCTGAACAGCTCGCGGGTCTGCTCCACGCCCAGGAAGTGCTCCTGGTCGGGCGCCTTCTCGTAGGCGTAGGCGGGCGAGATCATCATCTCGTCGACCTTGAGGTCGTCGTTGAGGTAGTTGAGGACCTCGACGACGGTCTGCGGGGTGTCGGTGTTGAAGAAGGTCGAGTTGGTGGTGACCCGGAAGCCGCGCCGCTTGGCCTCCTTGATGGCCTCCACGGCCTCGTCGAACACGCCCTCCTTCGCCACGGACTCGTCGTGCCGCTCGCGCAGCCCGTCGATGTGCACCGCGAAGGCGAAGTAGGGGGAAGGGGTGAACTTGTCCATCTTCTTGCGCATGAGCAGGGCGTTGGTGCAGAGGAAGACGTATTTCCGCCGGGCCACCAACTGCCGCACGATCTCGTCGATCTGCGGGTGCATCAACGGCTCGCCGCCGGCGATGGAGACCATCGGCGCACCCGATTCGAGCACCGCCCCCACCGCCTGCGCGACCGGCATGCGCTGCTTGAGCACCCCGGCCGGGTGCTGGATCTTGCCGCATCCCTCGCACTTCAGGTTGCAGGCGAAGAGCGGCTCCAGCTCCACGATGAGCGGAAACTTGTCCCGTCGGCGGATCTTCTGTTCGGCCAGGTATGTAGCGACCTTGATGGACTGACGCAGCGGCATGGCCATCTGGGCTCACCTCCGGGGGAGCAGCAAAGAACGGTGCCATTCGAAAAATGCGGGAAGAACGGATCGAAGAACGCGGAAAGCCGATATTCCACCGCGCACCGTGCCGATCCGGACGAGTTCGTGTTCTGGAGCGTCCACCACCACCCGGACAGCCGCAACCGGGCGCGCGCCCGCCCGGACGGCGCTCAGGAGCGTGGCCGCGGACTCCATGTCGACGGCGATCGCGCCGGTCGCGCGCAGGTCGGCGCGCTCGGGACCGCGGACGACGTGGTCCGAGCCGGTCAGCGGCCCGGTGTGCAGGGTGCGCCCGGGGACGGCACGCGCCAGTTCCTTCACGAGCCGATCGGTGCCGACGCACGCGACGGTGCCGCGCGGGTCCCGGGTCTCCTCGGCGACGACCAGGTCGCCGGGGTGCATGCCGGGGGCCAGTCCCGCGCAGAAGCCCGTGGCCAGCACGACGGCGTCGCCGAGCGCCGGGTCCGCCAGGACCCGGGCGACCGAGCGCTCGGCCGCCTTCGGGCCCATGCCGGTGCGCAGGACGGTGACCGGCCCGCCCGCACCGCCGCGGTCGCCGGTGCGCAGGGCGAGGTGCTCGATACCGAGCGCGCAGGCGATCAGCAGCGGTGACGGGCCGGGCTGCCGGTTCATCAGCCGGCCTTCGCCTCGGCCGCGGCCGTCCCGGTCGGAGGCTGCCCGGCGGTGGCCCGCGCCGCACGCGACGTCGCGGAGAAGGGCTCTGGGTGGACGTACCGGCCGAGCGCGGTGAGCGGGAAGACCTGCCGGTAGAGGTGGTAGTTGATGGAGAAGTCCCAGGGGAAGCCGGTGCCGGTGAAGTACGGCTCGTCCCAGGAGCCGTCCTCCCGCTGGGTGGCGATCAGCCACTCGACGCCGCGCTCGACGGCCTTGGACTCCCGCTCCCCCGCCGCCAGCAGGGCCATCAGCGCCCAGGCCGTCTGCGAGGCGGTCGAGGCGCCCCGGCCGCTCCACGCCCGGACGTCGCGGTAGGAGCGCAGGTCCTCGCCCCAGCCGCCGTCGTCGTTCTGGACGGACTCCAGCCAGGTCACCGCGCGGCGGATGGCCGGGTGCGAGGCGGGGAGTCCGGCGGCGGTCAGGGCGGGGACGACGGACCCGGTGCCGTAGACGTAGTTGACGCCCCAGCGGCCGAACCAGGAGCCGTCCGCCTCCTGTTCGGCGAGCAGCCACTGGATGCCGCGCCGGGTGCGCGGGTCGTGGGCGAGGCCCTCGACGGCGAGCATCTCCACGACGTGCGCGGTGACGTCCGCCGACGGCGGGTCGATGACCTCGCCGAAGTCGCAGAACGGCAGCCGGTTGGGGAAGGGGCTGGTGTTGTCGACGTCGAACGCGCCCCAGGCCCCGTTCCTCGACTGCATGCCGAGGTTCCAGCGCACCCCGCGGCCGATGGCCTTCTCGACCCGCTCCGGGTCGTGGTGCCTGACGCGGCGCAGGGCGAGGACCACCTCGGCGGTGTCGTCGATGTCGGGGTAGTTGTCGTTGTGGAACTCGAACGCCCAGCCGCCCGGCGGGAGTCCGGGCCGCTTCACCGACCAGTCACCGGGGCGCACGATCTGTTCCCCGAGCATCCAGTCGGCGGCCTTCACCAGCTGCGGGTGGTCGGCGGGCACCCCGGCGTCGGCCAGGGCGATGGTGGCCAGGCAGGTGTCCCACACCGGGGACTGGCAGGCCTCGATCATCCGGGCCCCGTCCTCGCGCCACACGGCGAAACGGTCCAGCGACTCCAGTCCCGCGCGCATCACGGGGTGCTGGAGGTCGTAGCCGAGCAGGTACAGGGCGATGACCGAGTACACGGCCGGCGGCTGGATGCCGCCCCAGCAGCCGTCGTTCTCCTGCCGCTCGATGATCCAGCGGGCGGCGGTGTTCATCGCGGCCCGGCGCAGCCGGCGCGGGGCGACCCTGCGGTAGGCGTGCAGCGCCTTGTCGAGGCGCTGGAAGACGCCGTCCCAGCTCGCCGCCGGGGCCAGGGGGCGCGGGGGGCGGGGGCGGGCCGGGTCGATGTGCAGCTCGTCGAGCGGG
>NZ_JAGMUE010000380.1:0-802 GCF_019049165.1 Streptomyces sp. AC627_RSS907 | reverse complement strand
GCGCAGGGCCCCGCTGGCGATGGGCGTGACCGGCGTGATCTTCGGTATCCCGGTCTTCTTCGACGTCGGCATCTTCGTCCTCGCGCCGATCGTCTACGCCGCCGCCAAGCGCAGCGGCAAGTCCATCCTGCTGTACTGCATGCCGCTGCTCGCCGGCCTGTCCATGACGCACGCCTTCCTGCCGCCGCACCCGGGCCCGGTGGCCGCCGCCGGCCTGCTCGAAGTGGACCTCGGCTGGGTGATCCTGATGGGCGTGGTCTGCGGCATCCCCGCCGTGCTCGCCGCCTGGGCGTACGCCGCGTGGATCGGCCACCGCGTCTTCGTGCCCGTCCCGCAGGACATGGTGGAGGCCGCCGATGAGGCCAAGGCCGCGGTCGCGGCCGAGCAGCGCGCGCTCGCCGGCTCGACCGGCAAGGGCGGCTCCGCCGGGGCGGGTGGCGGCGAGGGCGGCTCCGGCGCCGCCGAGGCGCCCGTCTCCGTCGGCACCGTGCTCGCCATCATCGGCACCCCGCTGCTGCTCATCCTCTGCGCGACGTTCTCCTCCATCGCCTTCGACCCGAGCACGGGCCGCTCGATCGTGGAGTTCTTCGGCCACCCCTTCGTGGCGCTGACCATCGCGCTGCTCCTCGCGTACTACCTGCTCGGGCTGCGGCGCGGCTGGTCGCGCAAGTCGCTGGAGACCGTGTCCACCGCGTCCCTCAAGCCGGTCGGCAACATCCTGCTGGTGGTCGGCGCGGGCGGGGTGTTCGGCGCGGTGCTCAAGGGCAGCGGCGTGGCCCAGGCGCTGGCCGACGCCTTCGAC
>NZ_JAGMUE010000379.1:0-434 GCF_019049165.1 Streptomyces sp. AC627_RSS907 | reverse complement strand
TCAAACAACGACCAACCACCCATCACCCCGAGCCAGAGCTCGAGTGCACTGGGGCCGGCACCGAAGACCCAGCCATACGGCCGCGCCCTCAGACACCCAACAGCGTGCCCGACACGTCCAGTCAAGACCCTGCGTTCCACGCCGAAGCAGTACTAACAGTCCTCATCCTGATCGTGCCGAATAGTCAACGTTCCACCCATGAGCAACCAGCATCAGACGTTCGCTGATGTACTGGCCTCTGAACCAAGCAAGCTTGGCTTAGAAGTGCTCCTTAGAAAGGAGGTGATCCAGCCGCACCTTCCGGTACGGCTACCTTGTTACGACTTCGTCCCAATCGCCAGTCCCACCTTCGACAGCTCCCTCCCACAAGGGGTTGGGCCACCGGCTTCGGGTGTTACCGACTTTCGTGACGTGACGGGCGGTGTGTACAAGGC
>NZ_JAGMUE010000378.1:0-689 GCF_019049165.1 Streptomyces sp. AC627_RSS907 | reverse complement strand
CAGCCGTACTCGGACTCGCGGTAGTGGAAGTCGGTCGGCACGCCGTCCACGGGCAGCGTGAGCTGCGACCACGCGGAGCCGCCGAGGTCGTCCGCCAGCTCCCAGGCGATCGCGGTCTGCTGGTCGAGCCAGTCCTGCCGCAGCGCCCGCTCCATCTGGGACGGCCAGGTGCACGAGAGCAACCCGGAGCCCGCCAGCCAGGCGGCCGACGACACGGAGGTCGCCTCCAACATCCCGGTGCCGTCGGCGCTGCGCCGCACCGGACGGCTGGCCACCGTCACGACGACGGCGAAGCGCTGCTTGGCCCGGCTCTCCGCGGTGGTCTCCACCTTCAGCGAGGGCTCCTCGCCGTGCCCGGTCGCGCCGTGCTCCACGGTGCCGTCGGCCGCCGCGCCCACCTGCATCAACCAGCGGGGCCCGGCGAACGCCTCGTCGAGGCCGTACCAGGGGAAGGCGGCCATCAGGTAGCCGTCGACCGTCCTGCGCACCGCTGCCGGCATGCCCTGCCCGGCCGCCGCGACGTCCTCGCCGGGCACGCCCGGAGTCGCCGCCGCGTCCTGCACGTCTGCCCGACTCGTCGTCTCCATCTGCGCGGAGCCTCCTCGTTGCCCTACGTCGTGGCGGCCCGCCCCCCTTCAGGCGACCTCACCTGGACACAGGGAGGATAGCCATACAGGTCGGCCCGAATG
>NZ_JAGMUE010000377.1:0-631 GCF_019049165.1 Streptomyces sp. AC627_RSS907 | reverse complement strand
GGGTGGAGCAGGCCGGGGCGCATCGGGCCATGGTGGCCTTCAACACGCCGGCGGGGCGGCGGCACACCGCCCCGATCCGGTTCGGCCGCGAGTCCCGGCGCGACCCCCAACTGCCGCAGCGCGTCCGCAACGGGCTGCTCGGCGACGAGGAACAGCAGGTCGTACAGGTCCGGCTGGCGGCGTCCGAGGCGGCCAACCCGGCGGCGCGCGCCCTGCTCGACACCGAGGCCGGCACCGCCCTGCGGCTGCACCAGCTCCTGGAGGACACCGACTACGCCGCGCTCTTCCCGCGCGTCGTCGGCCACGAGCTGGACGCGGCCGAGCCGTTCCTGCTCTACGCCGCGCCGCGCGGCACCGCCGCCCTGCGCACCCACGTGATGTCCGCGACCGACCAGCGGACCTTCGCCCGCGACCTGGTCCTCGCGCTGTGCCTGCTCGACGCGCAGGGCCTGGTGCCGCGCGGCGTCTCGCCCGGCACCGTGCTCTGGGACGGCACCTCGGTGCAGTTGTGGGGCCTGGAGGGGGTGGCCCGCGTCGGACGGCCGCGCACCCGCTGGGGGCGGGCCCCGTACTGCTCGCCCGAACAACGGCGCGGCGAGGGCCTGGTGGACGCGCGGGACGCGGTGTGGAG
>NZ_JAGMUE010000376.1:0-603 GCF_019049165.1 Streptomyces sp. AC627_RSS907 | reverse complement strand
CCCGAGGAGTTCTTCAGCGCGCCCCGCAGCGAGCGCGCCAAGGACTTCCTCTCCAAGATCCTCAAGCACTGAGCGGGCGGGCACCGACATGCGCGAGCTTCCCCCGGACCCGTCGCCGAACCAGCCCCCGTCCCCGCGCGCCACCCCGCGCCCGGCCCGGCGGCGGCGCGCGCTCGCCGTCGCCCTGCTCGCGGCCCTGGCCCTGGCGACGGCCGGCTGCGGCAAGGAGGGCAGCCCACCGGCCAAGGGACCACGCCCCGAGGCGCTGCCGCACTACCGCGTCGTCCAGGGCTTCGACCTCCCGGAGTCCGCGACCTGGCGCAAGGCCAAGCGCCGCGGGCACCTGGTGGTCGGCGCCAAGGAGGACCAGCCGTACGTGGGCGAGAAGGACCCGGCGACCGGCCGCTACAGCGGGTTCGACATCGAGATCGCCAAGATGATGGCCGCCTCGCTCGGCTTCGACCCGCGGCGTGTCAGCTTCCGCACCGTCGCCTCCGCCAACCGCGAGACGGCGTTGCAGAACGGCCAGATCGACTACTACGTCGGCACCTACACCATCAACGACCTGCGCAAGCGCCAGGTCGGCTTCGCCGGCCCGTACTA
>NZ_JAGMUE010000375.1:700-1136 GCF_019049165.1 Streptomyces sp. AC627_RSS907 | reverse complement strand
GTTCTGCAAGGCCTACAACGCCGCGACCGAGTCGCAGCGTGGCATGGTCGTGCCGGTGGAGATCACGGTCTACGAGGACCGCTCCTTCACCTTCATCACCAAGACTCCGCCGGCCGCCAAGCTGATCCTCAAGGCCGCGGGCGTGGACAAGGGCTCCGGCGAGCCGCACAAGACCAAGGTCGCCAAGATCACCCGCGACCAGGTCCGCGAGATCGCCACCACCAAGATGCCCGACCTGAACGCCAACGACCTCGACGCCGCCGAGAAGATCATCGCGGGCACCGCCCGTTCGATGGGCGTCACGGTCGAGGGCTGAGCACCTCCACGTCCCCGGGGCCACGGCCCCCAGTGGCAGGGCCAGGCGCTGGCCCGGACCACGACTCCATCCCTGACTCGCGGCGGTAGCCGTGAGAGTGACTACCAGGAGCAGCAGTGA
>NZ_JAGMUE010000375.1:0-676 GCF_019049165.1 Streptomyces sp. AC627_RSS907 | reverse complement strand
GCTCTACGCCCCGCTTGAGGCCGTCCGCCTCGCGAAGGACACCACCAGCACCAAGTTCGACGCGACCGTCGAGGTCGCCATGCGTCTGGGCGTCGACCCGCGCAAGGCCGACCAGATGGTCCGTGGCACCGTGAACCTGCCGCACGGCACCGGCAAGACCGCCCGGGTCCTGGTCTTCGCGACCGGTGACCGTGCTGCTGCCGCGGAGGCCGCGGGGGCCGACATCGTCGGCTCCGACGAACTGATCGACGAGGTCTCCAAGGGCCGCCTCGACTTCGACGCCGTCGTCGCCACCCCGGACCTGATGGGCAAGGTCGGCCGCCTCGGCCGCGTGCTCGGTCCGCGTGGTCTGATGCCGAACCCGAAGACCGGCACCGTGACCCCCGACGTCGCCAAGGCCGTCACCGACATCAAGGGCGGCAAGATCGAGTTCCGCGTCGACAAGCACTCGAACCTGCACTTCATCATCGGCAAGGTGTCGTTCGGTGAGCAGCAGCTGGTCGAGAACTACGCGGCGGCGCTGGACGAGATCCTGCGTCTGAAGCCCTCCGCCGCGAAGGGCCGCTACATCAAGAAGGCCGCGGTGACCACCACCATGGGTCCGAGCATCCCGCTCGACTCCAACCGCACCCGCAACCTCCTCGTGGAGGAAGACGCCGTCTGATCGTCAGGCGTC
>NZ_JAGMUE010000374.1:0-764 GCF_019049165.1 Streptomyces sp. AC627_RSS907 | reverse complement strand
CCCGGCGGCGGATCGAGATCAACCCGCTGCGGGTGCTCGACGACAAGCGCGAGGCCGTGCGCAAGCAACTCGTCGGCGCCCCCGCGCTGCGCGACCACCTGTGCGAGGCGTGCAAGATCTACCACGAGCGCGTACGCCAGTTGTTGACGGCCGCGGGCGTCGTCTTCGAGGACGACGAGAAGCTGGTGCGCGGGCTCGACTACTACACGCGTACCACGTTCGAGTTCATTCACGACGGGCTCGGTTCGCAGTCCGCGGTGGGCGGCGGCGGGCGTTACGACGGCCTGTCCGAGATGATCGGCGGCCCGGCCCTGCCGTCGGTCGGCTGGGCGCTCGGCGTGGACCGCACGGTGCTCGCGCTGCGCGCCGAGGGCGTGGAACTGGACCTGCCGGCGGCCACCGAGGTGTACGCGGTGCCGCTCGGCGATGCGGCCAGGGGCGTGCTCTTCGACCTGGTCACAGCGCTGCGCCGGGCCGGCGTCGCCGCCGACTTCGCCTTCGGCGGCAAGGGTCTGAAGAACGCCATGAAGTCCGCGAACCGCTCCGGCGCCAGGTTCGCCCTGGTCGCGGGGGAACGTGACCTTGCCGAGGGCGTCGTTCAGCTGAAGGATCTGGAGAGCGGGGACCAGACACCTGTCGCCCTGGACGCCGTCGTGGAGGAACTGCGCGCACGGCGCGGTTGATTCACAGGTGCCTGGTGCACAATGACCGGGCTATGACCGACTGACGAGACGAATGGCGCTATGACGACTTCGGCACTTCAC
>NZ_JAGMUE010000373.1:0-740 GCF_019049165.1 Streptomyces sp. AC627_RSS907 | reverse complement strand
ATCAAGAGCCGCTGCGCCCGGGGCCGCGCCCGTCTGCTGCCCCTGCTGTCCCATCTCCACCCGAAGGAGCGGGATAGCTCCGATCCCGACGGGGGAAGGAACCGGGCGCAGGGGACATCCGTCTCACCGCCGGCAGGGCCGAACGACACAGATCCCGTGAAGGGCGGAGGTGGGCGAGCGTGACGTCGACGACCGACACGGACGAGCACCCTGAGGTCGCGGAAATCTCCGCGCTCACAGAGGGAGTCCTGCCGCCCGACCGCGCGCGCCCCGTGCGCGAGCACCTCGCGGGCTGCGCGCTGTGCGCGGACGTCCGCACCTCGCTTGAGGAGATCCGCAGCGCCCTGGGCACGCTGCCCGGCCCGGCGCGGATGCCCGCCGACATCGCCGGCCGGATCGACGCGGCCCTGGCCGCCGAGGCGCTGCTCGACGCCACGACCGGCGACCGCGAACCGGCCGACGTCGCGGCCGTGGGCGAGGGCGGCGACGTACGGGAGACCGACGCCGAGACCGAGTCCGGGGGCGCCTCCGGGACCGAGCCCGGCGATGTTTCACGTGAAACGGCCGCCGAGCCGATCGGTGTTTCACGTGAAACGACGCCCGGCGGCCCCGACCGCCCGCCGGGCCGCGCCCGCTCCACCACGGGACCCGGCCGGCAGGCCCCCGGCCCCCGTCCCAGGCGGGGCCGGCGCTGGCGCACCGCTCTGCTCGGTACGGCGTGCGCGGCAGCCGTGCTCGGC
>NZ_JAGMUE010000040.1:0-62207 GCF_019049165.1 Streptomyces sp. AC627_RSS907 | reverse complement strand
GTGGTGCGGAGAGGAGCCGGCACCGGCGCCCCTGGTGAGGACGGTGCGGCCGGCAGGGGACGGCACCACCCGCCGACCGGACAGCGGGTGCCCCCTCCCCCTGCCCGTCTGCCCCCCTGCCCGTCTGCGCCCCTGCCCGTCTGCCCCCCTGCTACAGAGTGATGTGGTTTTCGTCGGCCAATCCCTACGGAGCGCGGTGGTCCCGCCGGACCGGGCCGAACGACAATGGGCGCAGGCTGGAGCCGACGACGTCGTCGGCCGAGCCATCGCCCGGGACGCCGACACGGCGCAGCGGGATACGCCGTGAAGGCTGGACAGAAGATGCGGGGCGGGACCATGGACGAACTGACGACGAACGACGGCGTGCGGCCGACCTACCGCGGGGCACCGGAGGGCCGGTCTCGCCCCGTCCGTCGCGTCATCAGGACCAGCCGAGCGCGTCGGATCGGTCGAGGTCCAGGTGTCGACGAGGCCACCCGACGTCGCGGGCCAGCCGGGCGATGCGGTAGCCGTGCCGTGGCTTCTCCGACAGGCCGTGGCCCCGCTGGCCCAGGGGGTTCGCGACGCGCGATTCCCGTGGGATTCCGCACGACGCACGGCAATGCACATCACTGAGACGAACGACCGCACGACTGGAGCTCACAATGACCAGGTCGGTCATTTCACCCATGCCGAAAAACACTGAACAACGCGTTGACCGCGGCCTGAGGGGCGCAGATTCCGGACACTGCCGAACCCTGCCCTGGTCATCGCGCGAAGGAGACGACGCATGCCTGTACCTGGGACTCACCCGCTCCGCACCGGAGAAGACCGGTGAGCTCGTTCTCCTTGACACGCTGCGCCCCGATCACCGGTTGCACGGCGATGAATGCGTCTTCTTCCGCATCCCCTGCTCCTATCTGGGGATCGCCCGGGACGAGGTGCGGCACCTGGCGGGCCGCCGGGTCAGTGCGGACGGCGGCGTCGCGGCCCTCGTGTCGAAGTTCCTGGCCGCCTTGATCGGCGAGGACGACTTGTGGGACTCCACCAACGGCAAGCGGCTCACCCTCAACGCCGTGGACCTCGTCGCCCTGCTCGTCGCGGAACTCCTCGCGCCCCACCGGATGGAGTCCCCCGCGAACGGCAACGCGATGCTGGCCCGCATACGGTCGTACATCGACGAGAACCTGATGGACCCGGACCTGTCACCGGAGTCGATCGCGCGCGCCCACCACATATCCGTCCGCTACCTGCACAAGTTGTTCCAGAGCGACGGCACGACAGTGAGCACGCACGTGCGGCAGAGCAGGCTGGCCGCCTGCCGCCTCGACCTCGGACGGCTGGCGAACCGCAGACGGTCCGTGGCCGCGGTGGCGCAGACCTGGGGCTTCACCAGCCCTTCCCACTTCAGCCGTCTCTTCCGCCAGACCTACGGCCTGTCGCCCAGGGAATGGCAGGTCTCGGCCTCCGGACCGAACCTCTGACCCCCAGGGTCCGCCACCGACCGGCCCCTCGTGTGCGCTGCCACGCCGGCACCCGTGCGCCGGAACGCCAGGTGCACGGCCACAGCGCCGTGTTGTCGCGCCGCAGACGGCTGAGACGGCTGAGACCCTCCCGCACCCTCTTCCTCCCTCGCCGGTACGTCCGGCTCACTTCCCCGAACCGACCAAGGAGTTCGCCATGTCTCACACTGCCAACCCGGTGCAGCCGGTGCTGGAGCCCGCGGCCGCCGCGTTCGCGGAGGCCACCGCGAACCCGCCCTACCTGTTCGACCTCCCTCCGGCCGAGGGGCGCAAGGCGGTCGACGAGGTGCAGTCCGGCGACATCACCAAGCCCGCCGTGGACGACGAGTGGATCAGCGTTCCCGGTGGTCCCACAGGCCGGGTCCGCGCTCGCATCGTCAGGCCGGCCGGGGCCGAGGACATCCTGCCGGTGATCCTCTACATCCACGGCGCCGGCTGGGTCTTCGGCAACGCCCACACCCACGACCGCCTGGTGCGCGAACTGGCCGTCGGCGCCGGGGCGGCCGTGGTCTTCCCCGAGTACGACCTCTCGCCCGAGGCCCGCTACCCGGTCGCCATCGAGCAGAACTTCACGGTCGCCCGGTGGATCGTCGAGGAGGGCGCGTCCAAGGGGCTGGACGGCACGCGACTGGCCGTGGCCGGTGACTCGGTGGGCGGGAACATGACCGCGGCACTGACGCTGATGGCCAAGGAACGCGGCGGCGTCCCGCTGGTGCAGCAGGTGCTGTTCTACCCCGTCACCGACGCGAGCTTCGACACCGCCTCCTACCACCAGTTCGCCACCGGCTACTTCCTGCGCCGCGACGGCATGCGGTGGTTCTGGGACCAGTACACCACCGACGAGGCCGAGCGCGCCCAGATCACCGCCTCCCCCCTGCGGGCCACCACCGAGCAGCTCACCGGCCTGCCCCCGGCCCTCGTCATCACCGGCGAGGCCGACGTGCTGCGCGACGAGGGCGAGGCGTACGCGAACAAGCTCCGTCAGGCGGGCGTTCCGGTTACCGCCGTCCGCTTCCAGGGCGTGATCCACGACTTCGTGATGCTCAACGCCCTGCGCGAGACCCACGCCGCCGAAGCCGCGATCGCGATGGCCGTCACCACCCTGCGCACCGCACTCGACACGGCGTGAGAGGAAAGATCCCGGACATGTCTCCTGCTCCTCCCACGGTCGTCCTCGTCCACGGCGCCTTCACCGAGGCGGCGGGCTGGATCGGCGTCATCGACGAGCTCCAGCGCGGTGGAATCCCCGTGCTCGCGGTGGCGAACCCGCTTCGCGGCCTGTCCTTCGACGCCGCCTACGTGGCCTCCTTCGTCTCCCAGATCGACGGCCCGGTCGTCCTGGTCGGCCACTCGTACGGTGGTGCGCTGATCACCGTGGCGGGCACCGCAGACAATGTCGTCGGGCTCGTCTATGTCGCCGCCTATGTCCTCGAAGAAGGTGAGAGCCTCCGTGAGTTGCAGGACCGCTTCCCCGCGCCCCCGCTCGTCGGCAGCCTGAAGCGGTGGACCTACCCGGCCGACGGAGGGGGGACCGCCACGGAGTTCAGCATCGCCCCCGAGGCGTTTCCCTCCGTCTTCGCGGCGGACGTCTCCCCGACGGTCGCCGAGGTACTAGCGGCTGCCCAACGACCGCTGGCAGCCTCGGCGTTCACCGAGGCGGCCTCCGCGGCGGCCTGGCGCACGAGACCGTCCTGGGCCCTCGTGGCCGGCGCGGACCAGGCGATCAACCCCGACGTGGAGCGATTCGGCGCCCGGCGGGCCGGGGCGACGACCATCGAACTCGACGGCGCTTCCCACGCGGTCACCGTCTCCCAGCCCGCGGTGGTGGCCGGCCTCATTCGCGACGCCGTTCACGCGACGAGCTGAAGTGCGTGCGGAGTCGGAGGGGGACGGGCACCTCTATTCGATCAGCGCCGCCGGGCGTGCCGAGACTTCGGCGTCCTCCGCCAGGAACTTCTCCACCACGGCGTTGAAGGCGGCGGGGTTCTCGAGGAAGGGAAAATGTGAGTTTGCCACGTCGGTCGGGAAGACGTGAAGCCGTGCGTCCGGAACCTGCTCGGCGATGAACCGCTGCGAACCGGGATGCACGTGACTTCCGTCGCAGCCGATCACCAGGGTCGGCACATCGATCCTGGGGAGGACGTCGCGCCAGTCCTGTGCGCAGTGGTCGAACAGCAGGGGAACGCCGGCATGGGGCGGCGTCGATGTGATCTGCTCGGCGACGAAGGCCAGCATGCCGGGGTCCGGGTCGCCGGAGAACATGCCGCGCACGAAGTCCTGGCGCGTCTTCTCACCGTCCGGACCGGCGAGCGCCGCGCCGAGTTCCATGAGTCCCGCCACGTCGAATATGGCGCCGGAGTCCTGCTGTTCCCCGGCCGTCATCCAGGGAACGGCCGCGACGGCCGCGGGTTGGTCGACGGCGACGAACCGGCGGATCCGGCCGGTGCCGTACTGGTCCATGAAGCTCCACCACACCGAGACGCCCATCGACCAGCCCAGCGCGTCGAACCGGTCCAGGCGGAGCTGGTCGACGAGTTCGAGTACGTCACGCGCCAGGCGGGCGATGCGGTAACCGTGGTGCGGTTTGCCGGACAGTCCGTGGCCGCGCAGATCCACTGTGACGACCCTGCGGGACGGTGACAGGCCGCTGAGCTGGTGCCGGAACATCTCCTGCGTCTGTCCCCACCCGTGAAGCATGACCAAGGGAACGCCTTCGCCCCCACTGTCGCGGTACACGAGCTTCGTGCCGTCGTTCGTCGTCAGTTCTCCCACAGTTTCCCTATCCGGTGTCCGTATGGCGCGCCAGGCTCGTCCTGCCGCTTCGACGCCTCGATGTTCGAACGAGCTGACGTCAGACGCCGACGTCGTCGGTCCGCGAGTCGAGGAGCTCCTCGACTCTGAGACCCATGTGCAGCATGAGTCGGTCGGCGCCGTTGTCGAGGTCGAGACCGGTGATCTCCTGTATCTGGCGCAGGCGGTAGTACAACGACGTCCGGTGAAGACGCAGGGCGTCCGCGGTCCTGGGGATCGAGCCGGCGTTCTCGAGGAAGCACCGCAGCGTGTCCCGCAGCCGGGGGCCGCCATGGGCCTCGGTCAGGGTGCGCAGCGGCTTCGGGATCAGCGACTCGTTCAGGGCGTGCTCCGGTAGTTGCAGGAGCACGGCGAACTCTCCCAGCTCCGCCCAGTCGCCCACGCCCTTCAAGGCCGGCAGCCGACGCCCCGCACGGATCGCGACGAGTGCCTGCTCGTACGAGGTCCACGCGTCGGCCAGACCGGTCTGGAGGCCGCCGACGCCGACCACAGCGGGGGACGACTCGTCGAGGAAGGTGCTGAGTGTCTCGATGACACGTCTGGACTGCTCGCCGAGTTCGTTCGGGTCCGGGGGCCGGTCGCACACCTGGAGCAGGATCGCGCGGTCCTGCTCGATCGCCATGATGCCGTGCGCCGAACGCGTCTGCAGGAACCCTCCGACCGCGCCCCGGAGGGCTACCTCGATCTGCCCCGGAGGCTCCTGGCCCCGGGACACCTGGACGACGCTGACCACGGTGTACGGCGTGTCCCTCAACAGCCCACTGTCCAGTGCCCGCTGTCGCGCCGCGTCGCGCGCTGCCGGGCTGCCGCCGAGCAGTTCGAGCAGCAGGTCGCGCGCCTCGCTCTCCTCGGTGTCGGCCGCGAGGTGCTCCGCGTACATCTGCGCGGTCATGGGGCGGACCGCCCGCGCGACGACCTCCCTCTCCTGATCGGTCAGTACCTGTTGGGGCACGACGATCATCATCAGGCCGAGGAGGTGGCCGCGCTCCCGAAGCGGCACGACATAGCGGGGCAGCAGCCCGACATCGTCCCGGCCGTCGATGAAACCAGGCTTGGACCACTGGGCCACGCCCTGCGCGAGGACGTACCGGATGACCTCCCCGTCGGCGCGGCCCTGCAGCAGCGCGCGGACGCGCACGGGGTCCTCGTCGCCGAAGTGCCGGCTCGTGCAGATCATTCTGACCAGCGGGTCGTTGATCGCCACGGACCGGCCGAGTTCCTCCGCGAGTTCGTCGACGAGCCCCTGGAGCGCCTCACTGCCGGGGCGGGCTCGCTGGAACCGTTCGGTCATGCGGAGAACCTCTCCCCAGGCGAGCGGTCCCCCTTGCCCGGCGGCTTCACGACCACGTACCCGTCCTCGTCGCCTCGGCGGGCGGGCACCGCGGCAGTGGTGAGCGGGTTGCCGGCGAAGCCGTCTTCATCGGGTGGCGGTGCGCCTGGCGTCATGGTTCCGGCCTTTCAAACATGCAAGCACTTACGGCTCCAGCCTGGGACCGGCCCGTGTCCGGGGCATCGGCACGATGACTGCGAAGTGACTGTGGTCGTGGGGCTCGGCGTCCGCCGGGCTCCCACCGCGAGCGCCCCCGCTCTCGACATACGGCGCACATACAATGTTTTCGCTGCTCATACGCACTGAGGCCTGGGGGTCATCGGATGTCAGGCCACGATCTGTTCGGCAGGGACAAGGAGCTCGCCGCTCTGGACGCGCTCGTCGACGGGCTGCCCGAGGGCGGCAGAGCGCTCGTGGTCCGCGGTGCTCCCGGCATCGGCAAGTCCGCGCTTCTGTCCCGGGCCGAGCGGCGGGCAGAGAGCTCGGGAGTCACCGTGCTCACCGCGTCCGGGGTGGAGACCGAAACCCATCTGCCCTTCGCCGGGCTGTACGAACTGACGCGGACGATGCTGGACCGAGTTCCGGATCTGCCACCGGCGCAGGCGGAGGCGCTGCTCGGGGCCTTCGGAATGGCCGAGCCACCCCCCGCCGGACATACCCCGCAGCTCTTTCTGATCGCCCTGGCCACGCTCAACCTGCTCGGCGAGGCAGCGAGCCAAAGGCCCGTGCTGCTGGTCGTCGACGACGCGCAGTGGCTCGACTCGCCGACCATGGACGTTCTCCTGTTCATCGCCCGGCGGCTCGGGACCGAACCCCTGGGCATGCTGTTCGGCGTCCGCGACGGGCACGCGACCCCCCTGGACGCCCTCGCGCTGAGCGAGCTCCGGCTCCACCCTCTCACCACGACCGATGCCGGGGCCCTCCTGGACGCCACGCGGCCGCAGCTGGAACCGCCGCTCCGGCACCGGGTGCTCGACGCGGCCGCGGGGAACCCTCTGGCGCTCATGGAACTGCCCGCCGCGCTGCGCGAGCGGGGAGCCCCGGCCGAGGCCCTGACCTCCTCGGCCATTCCCCTCACCTCGAGACTCGAGAAGGCATTCGCGTCCCGGCTGCGCGACCTGCCGGTCGACACGCGGAACGTGCTGCTCGTCGCGGCCTCCGACGACGAAGGCGCGCTGGGCGAGGTCCTCGCGGCCGGTTCGGTCCTGGCGGGCTCCGACGTCTCTCCGGAAGCCTTGTCTCCCGCGGTGGAGATCGGCCTGGTCACGGCGGACGAACACCGGATCCGGTTCTGCCACCCCCTCGTGCGGTCGGCGATCCTGCAGACCGCCTCGCTCGCCGAACGCCTCGCGGCGCACGGCGCGCTGGCCGCGGTCCTGGACGGTCAGTCCGACCGTCGGACCTGGCACAGGGCCGCGGCCAGCGGTCGGCACGACGAATCCGTCGCCGTGGAACTGGACGAGACAGCCGCCAGAGCAGAGGCACGAGGCGCGCCGGCCGTGGCCCTGGCGGCCCTGGAGCGGTCCATCGCACTCGGCGACATCCCGTCGCGCAAGGGAAGGCGCCTGCTCAAGGCGGCGGAACTGGCCCTCGAACTCGGCAGGACGGATCAGGCCGCGACCCTTCTCCATCTGGCAGCACCGCTGAAGCTCGACGTACTGGAGCGGGCCCGCGCGGTGCTGCTGCGCGAGGGACTCGAAGTCGATGTGTCGAACAGCATCCCGCGTCTGCGCCTCCTCATCGCCACGGCGGAGGATGCGGCAGACTCCGGTGATCCCGAACTCGCACTGCGGCTTCTGCGCGTGGCAGCGCGACGATGCTGGTGGGCCGATCCGGGGCGCGCCCTGCGCGAGAGTGTCGTGGCCGCGGCCGAGCGGCTGCCCGTTCCGGAGCTGCACCCCGATCTGGTGTTCATCCTGGCCGCCGCCACCCCGCTCGAGCGCGGCGCGACGGTGATCGAACGGTTCGAGCGCCTGGAGTGCGAGGGCGGCTACGACGCCCTCGCCGCCGCCACGCTCGGTACGGCGGCCACGACGATGGGTGGCTACGACCATGCGGCGGGATTCCTCCGTCACGCGGCGGCCGGCCTGCGGGCCCAGGGACGGCTGGGGCTGCTCGCCCAGGCCCTGGTGTCCCTGTCGCACACGTCGGCGCACATCGTGGACTGGGAATCGGGCCTGCCGAGCGTGGCCGAGGCCCTGCGGCTCGCGGAGGAGAACGCCCAGCCCCGCTGGGTCACCGGTGCACTCGTCGCGAAAGCCCACCTCTCGGCGGTGCTCGGGGACCTGGAGACGGCGCAGACCGCCATCGAACAGGCTGAACGCCACATACTCTCCGTGTCGAACTCCTCCAACCTCGCCTTCATCCAGATCGCGCGAGGCATGATCGGACTCGCGGCCGGCCGTCACGCCGAGGCGTTCGCCTGCGTGTGGCGGGTCTTCGACGCCACGGACCCCGCGCATCATCCGTATCTCCAGACCGTCGCCATCCCGGTGCTCGCGGAGGCCGCTGTGAGCGACGAGGACAGGGCCCTGGCGCGCGACGCCCTCGGCCGGCTCGACGCGTCGGCCGCGGCCGCGACGGCTCGGATGATCAGGGCGAACCTGGGGTTCGCGCATGCCCTCCTGGCCGGCGACGAGGACGCGGAGGCGTCGTTCCGGTCGGCGCTCGACCTGGATCTGTCCCGGGATCCCTTCACACGGGCCCGCCTTCTGCTCGCCTACGGCGCCTGGCTGCGGCGTAGGCGCCGGGTGATGGAGTCCCGGGCGCCCCTGCGGATCGCCAGGGAGACCTTCGCCTCGTTGGGGGCGCGACCGTGGCACGAACGCGCCTGCCAGGAACTCCGCTCGGCGGGCGAGGGGGGCACGCAGACGATGCCCACGGACTGGGATCTGCTCACGCCGCAGGAACTGCAGATCGCGCAGCTGGCCGCGACGGGGCTCTCCAACCGGGAGATAGGCCAGCAGCTCTTCCTCTCCCACCGCACCGTCGGAGCGCATCTCTACCGGATCTATCCGAAGCTGGGGATCACCTCCCGCGGCCAGCTGCGGGAGAAGCTCCAGCCTGCCAGATGAGAGCGTTCGAGCACGCAGAGTCCCGGGCCGGTCGGTGGATCCGCGTCCCGGTTCTGTGGCTCTCCGGGGCCGCCTCAGTCGAAACGCAGGTCGGAGAGCTGCCGTTCGAGCGCGGTGACGTCGTCCTCGGGCGTCTCGTCGACCGGGCGGGCGGCCATGAGGGCGGACAGCTCGCCTGCCGCCCGCCGGATGCGCGCGGGCAGCCCCTCGGTGTACTCGTCGCCACCGGACCCCCAGTCCTCGGACGCCGCGTACACCGCTGTGGGGACGACCGTGGCGCGCAGATACGCGAAGAGCGGGCGCAGCGCGTGTTCCAGGACCAGGGAGTGGCGGGCCGTACCGCCCGTGGCCGCGACGAGGACCGGTTTCCCGGTGAGGGCGTCCGGGTCGATCAGGTCGAAGAAGGACTTGAACAGCCCGCTGTAGGAGGCGGTGAACACGGGGGTCACGGCGATCAGGCCGTGGGCGCCCGTCACCGCCTCGATCGCGGCGGCCAGCCGGGGGGACGGGAAGCCGGTCACGAGGTTGTTGGCGACGGCGACGGCCACTTCACGCAGCTCGACGACCTCGGTCTCGACGTCGTGGCCTTGAGCGGCGAGTTCGCCACGGGCCGACTCGGCAAGGCGGTCGGCCAGCAGGCGTGTCGAGGACGGGGTGCTCAGCCCCGCGGACACGGCGACGAGCTTCATGCGGCGGGCACCTCCTGGACGGCTCGCAGGGACCGGTGGGTGGGCGCGTCCGGCACGGCGGCGCCGCGGCCGATCGCGAACTCCTTCCGCAGCACGGGCACGACCTCTTCGCCGAGGATGTCGAGCTGTTCCAGGACGGTCTTCAGCGGCAGTCCTGCGTGGTCCATCAGGAACAGCTGCCGCTGGTAGTCGCCGACGACCGTGCGGAAGGACAGCGTCCGCTCGATGACCTCCTGGGGAGAGCCCACCGTCAGCGGAGTCTGCTCGGTGAACTCCTCCAGCGAGGGCCCGTGCCCGTACACGGGCGCGTTGTCGAAGTACGGGCGGAACTCCCGCACGGCGTCCTGCGAGTTCTTCCGCATGAACACCTGCCCGCCGAGGCCGACGATGGCCTCCTCGGGCCGGCCGTGACCGTGGAAGGCGTACCGCCGCCGGTACAGCTGGACCATCTGCCTCGTGTGATCGGCGGGCCAGAAGATGTTGTTGTGGAAGAAGCCGTCGCCGTAGAAGGCGGCCTGCTCGGCGATCTCCGGCGAGCGGATCGATCCGTGCCACACGAACGGCGGTATGCCGTCCAGCGGACGGGGCGTGGACGTGAACCCCTGCAGGGGTGTGCGGAACGTGCCCTCCCAGTCGACGACGTCCTCGCGCCACAGCCGACGCACCAGCGCGTAGTTCTCCTTGGCGAGGTTGATGCCCTGCCGGATGTCCTGGCCGAACCACGGGTACACCGGGCCGGTGTTGCCGCGCCCCATCATCAGGTCGACCCGGCCGTCGGCCAGGTGCTGGAGCATCGCGTAGTCCTCGGCGATCTTCACCGGGTCGTTGGTGGTGATCAGCGTCGTGGCGGTGGAAAGGATCAGCTTCTCGGTACGGGCGGCGATGTAGCCCAGCATCGTGGTCGGCGACGACGGCACGAACGGCGGGTTGTGGTGCTCACCGGTCGCGAAGACGTCCAGGCCGACCTCCTCGGCCTTCAGCGCGATGGCGACCATCGCCTTGATCCGTTCCTGCTCCGACGGGGTACGGCCGTTGGTCGGGTCGGGGGTCACGTCCCCCACCGAGAAAATACCGAACTGCATGGGTGCCTCGTTCCGGCGACTGTGTAGGTGCCGGAAATGTAGGCATCGGCCGGGCGGTCGTCGTGCCTGTCCGCGCAGAGGAGCTTGCCCGTCAGCGTCCTCTCCCGGCCGGCGTGGGGGCCGCAGCCCGCGCGACCGCACGTGCGCGGCATGGACACGCGACTGCCCGACCGGAATTCCGGTCGGGCAGTCGGAGTCGTCGGACAGCCTGACGGCATTCGGCGAGGTCGTCAAGGCGTTCCGGCGGTGGCCCCGCTTCGAGGCGGAGGCGGTGAGCCTCGGCTTCATCGGGGAACAGGCAGTTCTGGAACGACACACCGGCGGCGAGGAGGTGACACGGGAACTGTACGACCATCTGCTGGACATCATCGAGCGGCACCGGAGCGTGGAGTTCCAGCTGTTGCCACTGCGGCGGCCGGTGCATGCGGCTCTGGATGGGCCCATGCAGTTGGCCGAGACGCCGACAATCGGTGGTGTGCGTATGCGGAGGGCCAGGAGAACGGTCGGCTCATCACCACCTCGCAGGAGATCAGTCACCTCCACCAGCGCTATGCCTGGAGAAGCACTCACGGCAGCGGAAGTCAGGGCGACTGCGTCGAGGTGGCGACCTGCCCCGAGACCGTCCACGTCCGCGACTCGAAGGCACCGCAGGACGCGCAACTCGCCGTCTCCCCGGCGGCGTGGACCCGTTTCCTCAGGTACACCGCCGCACCGCCGAACCTCACACCCCCAGCAGCGGATTGGCCAGCGGCCGGTAGCGCGCCGCCGCGCCGTCCGCGCCGGTCCAGCGGAGCAGGAGGTTGGTCTTGGCGGGGAGGGCCGGGGCGGTGAGGAGGGCCGGGATCTCGGGCAGGTCGTGGCGGGCCAGGGCGGCGCGGGCGGCGGGCCAGGGGGCGAAGCCCGGGTGGTGCTCGGTGAGGGCGCCGGCGATCTCCAGCAGGTGGTTGACGACCAGGCAGTACACGAGCCGTTCCCAGCCGGCCGTGCGGGGCGTGTCCGGGAGGAGTTTGACGCCCTCGGCGTCCCGGAACAGGGCCTGGACCGGGGTGCCGTCCGCGTCCACGGCGACCAGCGTGTTCTGCAGGTGCGCCTCCAGGACGACGCCGTCGTCCGCGAAGGCGGTCAGCACGGGCGGGACGACGGCGGCGAGGTACGCCTCCCACCAGGCCGCCGGGTCCGTGGTGGCCGCCAGCGGGTTGTCCGGGAAGCCCTCCACGAGCGCGGCGGCGAGGAGAGGGGTCGCGCCGGGCAGGGCGCGGTCCCGCAGTCCGTCGCGGACGACGACGGCCAGTTCCTCGAAGGCGAAGTCCGCGGTGCGGTAGCCCCGGTCGCCGAGCCAGGTGGCCGGGGACCCGATGGCGTCGAAGGCCTCGGTGACCGCCGTGTCGGTGCGGCGCAGTTTCAGCAGGTCGTGGCGCCACAGGCGGCGGATGTCGTTGGTGATGCGCACGTCGAGGCTGAACTTCAGGAACAGGTCGTGCCCCGGAAGGTACTCGGGGGCGTACACCGTGCGGATCGCGGCGGTCGGCCAGGTGGGGAAGGCGGTCGTGCCCAGCCGGACGAGGCGGCCGTCGGCGAAGGCGGGGGCCAGGGCGGTCGCCGTCAGGTCGAGCTGCCAGGGGTGGGCCGGGAGCAGCCGGTAGCCGGGCGGGGCGTCGCCGAGGGCGTCCAGGGCGGCGGTGTCGCCCTCCTCGACGACCGTGTCCGCGCGCACGGCGAGCAGCGTCAGCGGGAAGCGGGCGTACGCCTCGGGCGCGTACGGCAGCCAGCCGGCGTGCGGGCCGCCGCCGCGCGCCTTGGGGGCGGGGTGGTGGGTGTGGCCGGTGAGAAGGGACTGCTCGGAGCGCAGATACGGGTCCTCGGGCGGGGTCGCACGCGCGCGTGCCGTCAGCAGCGCGGCCACCGCGTCCCGGCTGTCGGTCATCTCGGTGGGCAGTTCGTGGTTGGTCAGGCCGGTGTGCCGGCGCAGTTCCTCGGCGACCAGTTTCACCAGTTCGGTGTGGCCGACGCGGTGCCAGTCGCCGTCCGCCGCCCGGACCTCCGGCTCGGCGGGCCGCCGGCCCCCGCGCACGCGCAGCAGTCGGCCGCCGGGCAGCCGGTACACCGGCCGTTCGCCGGGGCCCGGCAGCGGTTCGGCCACCTCCCGCAGCAGGCAGTTCAGCAGCGGCACCGCCGCGCAGGCGTCGGCATGATCGGCGACGTCGTCCTGGAGGGCGGCGTCGGTGGGCGGGGGCAGGCGATCCACGCGTTCCACTCGTTCCCTACGGTCGGTCCATGGCGGAGATGGCGGGACGATCAGTATGTCTGTCGTCGCCCCTGCCCCGTGACGTCCCACTCGTACCCGAGGAGCCCGCCCGTGCATCGTCCCCCCAGCGCAGAGGCCGAGGTCGCCGACGAGCTGGCGGCCGTCCGTCCCGGTCTGGTCGCCCGGTTCACGGCCGAGCTGCCCGGTGCCCGTGCGGCCGTGCTGTCCCGGCTGTGGCGTGCGCTCGCCCATGAACCGCTGCCGTGGATCGCGGGCCGGGACTCCGTCCGGGACGGACTCGTCCTGCGCCTGCGGGACGGCCGCCGGCTGACCGGTCCGGCCGCCGACCCGTACCGCACGGACGCCTACGTCCGCGTCGTACGGCTGGACAAGGTGGCCTACGACGATCCGGCGCGGCTGATGGCGGGCCTCGGCGTACCGCACTCGGCGGGGTTCGGCGCCGAACTCGGGCACAGTGTCGCGTCGTTGGCCCTGTCCCGGGCAGGGCGGGAGAATCACCCGGACGAGTGGCCGGACAGCGACTGGGCCTGGGAGCAGCGGGTGGTCGACGGGCACCCGTACCACCCCAACTGCCGTTCCCGGCCGGGCTTCTCGGTGGCGGAGCAGCTCGCGTACGGGCCCGAGCACCAGCCGGTGGTGGGGCTGGGCCTGCTACCGGTGCCGGCGGACGAGTGCCTGGTGACGGGGATGTGGTCACGGGACCTGCGGGACGGGGCGCAGGTGCTGCTCCCGGTGCATCCGTGGCAGGCGGCGCACGTGCTCAAGAGGCCCTGCGAGGAGCGGCTCGCCGGGCATCCGCTGATGTCCCTGCGGACACTCGCCGTCTCCGGCGGGCCGCACGTCAAGACCGCGCTGAGCACCCGGCTGACGTCCTCGGTGCGGGACATCTCGGTCGCCTCGGTCGCCGCGTCGGCGGCCCTGTCGTCCCTCGGGGAGGAGCTGGCGGCGCGCATGGACGGCCTGCTCCACGTGACCCGCACGCTGGGCGCGGCCACCGCCCACTCCCCCGACCTGGCCGCCGTACTGCGTGAGTCGCCGCGGGTGTACGCGAACCCCGGCGAGCACGTGGTGCCGGTGGCCGCGCTGGCGACCACCGGGCTGCCGCGCTCCCCGGCGTGGCTGGCCGCCCTGGCCCGTCTCGCGCTCACCGTCGGACTGCGCGCGCTGGAGCTGGGCGTGGCGCTGGAGGCTCACGGGCAGAACCTCCTCGTCGTGCTCTCCCCGGCGGGCGATCCGCTGCGCCTGGTCTACCGCGACCTGGCCGACATCCGGGTCGGCCCGGCCCGCCTCGCCCGCCACGGCGTCCCGGTCCCCGAGCTGCCCTCCCGGATGGTCACGGACGACGCCACCGTCCTGCGCCGGAAGCTGTTCGGTTCGCTGGTGGGGGGTGCGCTGGCGTCGGTCGCGGGCTCGGCTCCGGTGCTGGGCGCCGCGCTGGAGGAGGCCGTACGGGAGCTGCCGCGCACCGAGGACCTGCGCGCGCTGTGCGCGGCGCCGCTGCCGGTGAAGGCGTTGACGGTGATGCGGCTGGCACCGGACCGTACGGGGGACGTCTGGACCGTGCTGCCGAGTCCGTTGACGGCCGGACTGCCGGCGCCGGGCTGATACCGGGCACGACGGGGGCGGCGGGCCGCGAGGCGGCTGCGCCGGGGGTTCAGGGGCGCGTGGGGTTCCCCGCCCACACCGCCGGGGTCCGGGACGACCACGGGCTCGCCTGTTCGAGTTGTCCGGCGAGGCGGAAGAGGAGGCCTTCGAGCCCGTGACCGGCGGCGAACTGCATGCCGATCGGGAGCCCCGTCCCGGCGTCGGCCGTGACGGGCACGGACATCGCGGGCGTACCCGCCACGTTGAACGCCATGGTGAACGGCGAGCGGTCGTTGAGGCGGTCGATCCAGCCGAGGCCGTCCAGCGCCTCGGCGCCCTCGGCATACGCGCCCAAGGGCATGGGGAGCTCCGGCAGGGTCGGGGTGAGCAGTACGTCGTGGGCGTCGAAGTACCGTGCCAGGCTCCGGGCGACCCGGTTGCGGATCGCGAGGGCGTCGACGAACTGGGCACCGCTGACCCGCTGCCCGTAGTGATAGCCGGCGAGGGTCGCCGGTTCGAGGGTCGTGGTGTCGACGGGCCGCCCGAAGGCGGCGGCCAGCTCGTCGACCGAGGCCGCGAGGTTCACCGTGAACAGGCGGGTGCAGGCCAGGACGAACTCCTCCCAGTCGGCTCCCAGGCCGGCCTCGGCCTCCGCCACCTGGTGGCCGAGGGATTCGAGCAGCCGCACGGTGCGTGCGAGCGCGTCGGCCACGGGTGCGGTGGTGCGGCGTCCGCCCCACCCCTGGGGGAGGACGCCGATCCGCAGCCTGCCCGGGTGGCGGGTGACCTCCTCGGTGTAGGGACGGGACGGCTGCGGGGCGGCATAGGGGTCGCCCGGTTCCGGGCCGCGCATCCGGTCGAGCAGCGCGGCGCTGTCGCGGACGGTGCGGCTGACGCTGCCGTGCACGGCCAGGCCGCTGAAGATCTCGTCGGCGTCGGGGCCCATGGAGATCCGGCCACGGGTGGGCTTCAGCCCGAAGAGGCCGTTGCAGGCGGCGGGTATGCGCAGGGAGCCGGCTGCGTCGGTGGCGTGGGCGATGGGGACCACCCCGGCGGCGACGGCCGCGCCCGCGCCCCCGCTGGATCCGCCCGCGCTCCGCTCCGGGTCCCACGGGTTGCGGGTGGGGCCGTGGAGCGCCGGTTCCGTCGTGATGCTGTAGGCCATCTCCGGTGTGGCGGTACGCCCGATCGTCACGAGGCCGGCGCGGCGGAAGCGCGTCATCAGGGAGGAGTCGGCGCCGGCGACGTGGCCGGCCGCGAGCCGGCTGCCCAGCTCCATCCGCCGGCCGGCCATGGCGACACCGATGTCCTTGATCAGGAAAGGGACCCCGGCCAGCGGTGTGCTGCCGGGGGTGGGCTCGTCGTCGGCCGGCCAGGTCTCCACGACCGCGTTGATCCGCGGACCGACCGCGCGGACGGCCTCACGTGCGGCCGCCTCCAGTTCGGCGGGGGTCACCTCGCCCTTGGCCACCAGTTCCGCGAGCCCGACCGCGTCGAAGGTCACGTACTCGGTCACTCTCACTGTCACTCCCGGGGGGAAGAAAGGTACCGTCGAGTCCCGCACGATACCGATCGGTATCACACGGGACGGATTGGTACCGTAGCAGAGGGCACAGGGCCGCCCGCCGACCGAACGACACGGAGCCGTCATGACATCGACCGCCGGCAGGCCGAGCAGGGTGGCGAAACTGCCGCCCCGCGAGCGCATCCTCGACGCGGCGGAAGAGCTCTTCCAGAGCGAGGGGATCCGACGGGTGGGCGTCCAGGCGATCGCCGAGCGGGCCGAGACCACCAAGATGGCGATCTACCGGCACTTCGAGACCAAGGACGCGCTGGTCGCGGAGTGGCTGCGGATCCTCGCCGCCGACTACCAGGCGGCCTTCGACCGGGTCGAGGCCGAGTACCCCGGCCGCCCCAGGGAGCAGATCCTCGGCGTGGCCCGCTTCATCGCCGAGGGGTTGCCGACCCTCTCGCACCGGGGCTGCCCGTTCATCAACTCCCTCGCCGAGCTGCCCGACCGCTCCCATCCCGCACGGCAGGTGATCGAGAAGCACAAGGCACGGCAGACCCGCAGGCTGGTCGCCCTGTGTGCCGAGGCCGGCCTGCCCGACGCCGAGCAGGCCGCCGCCGAGATCACCTTCGTCCTCGAAGGCGCCCAGGTCAGCATGCAGAACGGCAGCATCGACCGGGTGGGGGACCGGCTGATGAGAATCGTCGAGGACATCGTCGACCGGCACCACTCCTCCCCCGGCACGCCCCGGGTGACCGACCGGTGACCTCCGGCTGACCGCTGCGGGCCCGTGCCCGACCCAGGCGGTCCAGAGGGGGTCACCTCCGGACCGTGACCGCCGATTACCACCTCCGGACCGGGACCTTTGATTACGAGTCACCTTCGGACCGCGACCGTTGATTACGAGTCACCTTCGGTACGGAAAAAGACTCATGGGCCCCGGCGCCGCAGCCCTACGGTGTACCCCCTTGGGGTTACCGGACGTGAGAGTTGCGAGGCGGGACATGACTGACGTCGAGAACAGCGACGGCCTGATGACGCCGATCCGCCCCGATCAGTTGGAGCCGGGGGCGGTGATCGCGCAGTCCCTGGACAACCAGTGGGTACCGGACCAGCTCACGGCGGACATGATCGAACAGGGCAAGTCCCTGGACGAGGTTGCCCGTAGACGCGAGAGGGAGGTGCGAGCCGAGTACTTCCGCAGCCTCATCAACGCGAGCCAGGTCGTGATCAACCGCGCCTACTTCTACAACAACCCCGCCATCAGCTGTGACCTGACGGAGGAGGGCGAGGCCCGCACCGCGCACCGGAACCTCCTCGCCTCGGGCGCCATCGCCCCCTTCCTGCTCAACGAGCGGCACCCGGCCGAGGAGCCGCCCGCTCATCTGCACGTGCGGCGCGAGGGGTTCACCGCCTGGCAGGAGACCCTGGAGGGCATGCCCGCCACCGAGCGCGTGCGCTGTGTGCGCATGGCCTGGGGCGACCCGCACGATGACCGGGAGAACCGGGAACACACCCGGATCCGGCTGTTCCAGCCGTTCACCGAGAAGGTTCAGGGACTGACCGCCAAGAACATCGACGCCCTCGCGTCCCACGTCGGGGTGGCCCCCGAGGACACCGACGCGTTCGCGCGGCGGCTCGGTGAGGTGGTCAGCTACAGCAACGGCCTCAGCGTCCGCCGGCAGCCCGTCGTGCGCAACACCCTGTACGAGGAGTTCGTGTCCGTGCCCGGCACGAACGTCGCCGAGGGGAGATACGACCGGGACAAGCCCTTCGCCAAGGAGATCAAACAGCTCCTCGACCTGATCTACAACGTCAACCTGGCCGACGCGCTGGGGCGTTACCCGCTCACTCCGGCCGACAGCCTGCGGCGCGTGGTGCTGCAGGAGGCCCGCGAGGCCCGGACCACCCCCGGCTTCGTGGACGATCCCGAGCAGTTGCTGACGTTCCTGCGGCGGCAGGCCTTCGCGGCCGTCCAGGACCACCTGACGCCGGCCGCGGTGAACTCGTTGAGCCTGCACGACATATGGCGGCTGCGGCAGACCCCCGTCTGGAACGGCTACATCCGCTCCTTCGAAGCCCTGACCGCCGCTCCGGAACACTTCCACGAGGCCGCCGGGCAGGTCTTCGACCGCTACGTGCGGCTCAACTCGGAGATCCTCAAGCTGGCGCAGGAGCGCAGACAGGCCGGCCCGAACCGCTGGCGCCCCGTCGTGGAGGTCGTCGTCACCCTCACCGCGGGCACTTTCTCGGCCATCAGCGGCTCGGGCCTGTGGGATCTGACCGGCGCGCTCCTGCCGTCCGTGTCCGGGCCGGTGACCGGGTCGGTACAATTGATGCTGCGCAACCGGGAATCCGGGCGGCAGGAACAGAGGTTCGCCCGGGAGATCGCCGCCGTCCGACTGGCGAGTGAGCGAGAATGGCGGCAGTTCCACGACCTGGTGCAGCGCCTGCCCGGTTACCGGGAGGAGGGCGCAGGGTCGTCCGGCAACGCCTCCACCACCACCCAGGACGACGAAGGCCCCGAGTACTACTGACCATCCGCTGGAGTACCGTGCACTGCCTGCGAGGCGCCCGATGAACCGGTACAAGGCCCTGCGCCGGGACGTTCCGGAGTGGTTCCGCAACGACCCCGGAGGGATCGAGATCCTGGCCGATCCACCGCTGGTCCGCAAGGCCCGCCGGTCGGCTGCGCCGAGGGCGCGGCGCGGCCTGCCCGGCTCTCTCTGGGCGGGACTGAGGGCGGTACTGCGGCCGGTCCCGGTGGGCGTGGTGTCGGCCAACCGTTACGTGTGGTATCTGCGCGATCCGGTGCGCTTTCCCGACGGCCGGCTGGGTCTGTACGACCGTCTCCTGCCGCCCCCGGACTCGTCCCCGGGCGTCGTGGTGCTGCCGCTGCTCGGCGAGGAGGCGAAGGTCGTGCTCATCGAGCACTACCGGCACGCGACCCGCAGTCGGCACTGGGAGGTCGTCCGGGGCTTCGGCGACCCGGGCGCGACCGGCGAGGAGAACGTCGCGCGGGAGTTGGAGGAGGAGATCTCCGCGCGCCCCACGACGGTGGTTCCCCTCGGCGAACTCCACCCCGACACCGGTCTGTGCGGGCACCGGGTCGAGCTCTACGCGGCACGGGTCGGGGCGGTCGGTGCGCTGGAGGAGGGTGAGGCGATCAGTCGGGCGGTCGCGGTCACCTCGGCCGAGGCGGAGGCGATGGTGGCCGACGGGAGGATCACCGACGGGTTCACTGTCGCCGTCCTGTACCGGGCCCGACTGGCGGGGTTGTTCACGTCGGCCCCGGACGGCGGAGGTAGGGCCTGACGGTGCGTCCGTGAGGGACCGCCGACGCCACCCGTCGTTTTGGAGCCGGGCGCCCTTGATCAATAGGATCCGCCGATGATCACAAGAACACGGCTGGCGGCGGGTGCCTGTGCCCTGCTCGCCGCGCTGGCGGCCGGGATCGCCCTCCCGGCCGGGGCGGCGGCCGGTGAACCCACGGGTGAGGACGCTCCGAAGGTCGACCTCGTGCTCGACGTCAGCGGCTCGATGCGGACCCGGGACATCGACGGCGGCACCCGCATGGCCGCGGCGAAGCAGGCGTTCAACGAGGTGCTCGACGCCACGCCGGAGGAAGTACAGCTCGGCATCCGGACCCTGGGCGCCGACTACCCCGGCGACGACCGCAGGACGGGCTGCAAGGACACCGCGCAGCTCTACCCGGTCGGCCCGCTGGACCGCACCGAGGCCAAGACGGCGGTGGCGACCCTGTCGCCCACCGGCTGGACCCCGATCGGCCCCGCGCTCCTCAAGGCGGCCGACGACCTCGACGGCGGGAACGGCTCCAAGCGGATCGTGCTGATCAGCGACGGCGAGGACACCTGCGCCCCGCTCGACCCGTGCGAGGTGGCCCGCGAGATCGCCGCCAAGGGCATCGGGCTGACCATCGACACGCTCGGCCTGGTCCCCAACGTCAAGATGCGGCAGCAGCTCAGCTGCATCGCCGAGGCGACCGGCGGCACCTACACCTCGGTCCAGCACACCGACGAACTCACCGACAAGGTCAACCAGTTGGTGGACCAGGCGGCCGACCCGGTGGTGACGCCGGTCGCCACCGAGGGCGCGGCCGCCTGCGCGAAGGCGCCGACGCTGAAGTCGGGGCTGTACACCGACCGCGAGGAGTTCGGGCGGCAGCGCTGGTACCGGGTGGACGTGGAGCCCGGCCAGGAGCTGCGCGCCTCGGTGAGCGTGGCCGCCGACCGCGCCGTGAACCCCTCCTACGGGGTGCTGCTGCGCGCGGTCACCGTGCACGGCCGGGAGATCGTACGCGGTGAGGCGGCGGACCACGGCCGTACGGACGTGATCTCGACGGGGCTGCGCTATCCCAAGGCGGAGAGCGACGAGGAGGACGCCCCGGCCGAGACCGTGTGCCTCCAGGTCACCAACTCCTTCTCCGCCGCCTCAGGGGTGAAGACCACGCCCGGTCTGCCGCTGGAGCTGACGGTCGACGTCGTGGACGGCCCGAGTGACGCCGACGACGTGGCCGCCTTCGGCCTCGGACGCGGCTGGTGGCTGCTCGGCGTGCTGGTGCTCGTCGGCTTCCTCGCCGGTCTGCTGTGGGGCTGGCTGTCGCGCTGGCGGTTCGCGGTCTGGAGGACCAACTGATGCGTGTCACACGAGCACTGGGTGCGGCCGTGGTGCTGCTCGGCCTCGCCGCGGCCCCCGCGGTGGCCGACTCCTCACCCTCCGCGAGCCCGTCGGAGGAGGGCGGTGCGCCGACGTCGGCGGGCACGTCCTTCCGGACGGCGACCGAGATCGAGCAGGGGCAGCGGGCCACGGCGAACGGCTCCGCGGGCGACTACCTGTACTGGTCGTTCCCGGCGGACGCGGGGCAGCGCCCCACCGTCAGGGCCACGGTCGAGCTGCCCGAGACGCACGCCGCCGAGACCTGGCGGATCGACGTCTACGACGGTCTGCGCCGCCGTCAGGCCTGCCAGTGGGGCGCCCAGACCCGCACCGCGGCCGAGGGCACCCCGTCCGTGGAGCTGGCCTGCGTGCTGCGCACGGTGCGCGCCTGGTCGGAGCCGTGGGCGAACGACCCGCTGCCGGGCACGTACTACGTCCGGCTGACGGCGGTGGACCTGCCGACCTCCGACCTCGGTGTCCCGGTCGGCGCCGAGGTCCGGGTGGACTCCAAGGACATCGGCGGGGCGGCGGCGGTGGACGGTTCGCTGTCCGAGCCGCTGGTGCCGGGTGTCGCGGTGAGGTCCGGGAAGGACGAGAACGACGACTCCGAACGCGGTGCCGTGCTGTCCGCGATCGAGCCCGAGGACGGCTGGTCGTCGGGCTGGTGGTCCGACCGGTGGGTGTGGACGGGCGTCGGCGGCGTGCTGGCCGCGCTGGCGGGCGTCGGCGGATACGCGCTGACCCGCGGATCGGGCCGGCCGACGCGGGTACCGCCCGCCGCGTGACGTCCCCTCAGGAGGCCCGCCCCGGCGGGCCTCCTGCCGTTTCACGTCTCCCTGAGCGCCTTGGCCACCGTGCCCTCGCCGGTCACTCCGGCCCGGCCGTCCCGCACCGCCTGCCGCAGATCCAGCTCCCCGCGGCCGAGCGCCGCGCACGTCCCCGCGTCCAGCACGAGCCGGGCGTCGGGCTCCCCGGGCGCGGGGCCGTCGCCGTACACGGGACCTTCGCCCTCCGCACCGGCGTACAGGTGGAACTCCCCCTCGTCCAGCCGGACCTCGACCAGACCCTCCCCCGCCCCGGCCTCCCGCAGGGCCCGCAGCAGGGGCAGCGCGAACCAGTGCGCGCGTACGGCGTCCGTGGGCCGCCGCTCCCCCAGCTCACCCGCGCCCCAGGCGCCCAGCGCCTCCAGCACCGGCAGCAACGCCCGCCCGCGCGGGGTGAGTTCGTAGACGTAGGCCGCGCCGGGAGGGGGCAGCCGGCGCCGGGTCGTCAGCCCTTCGCGCTCCATGTCCTTCAGCCGCGAGGCGAGTACGTCCGTGCTGACGCCGGGCAGGTCGGCGTGCAGGTCGGTGTAGCGCCGCGGACCGGCCAGGAGCTCGCGGACGATCAGCAGGGTCCAGCGGTCACCGACGGCGTCGAGCGCGCGGGCGGCGGAACAGTACTGGTCGTAGCTTCGGCGAGGTGACATGCGACGCAGTGTAGACACGTTGTTGGACTTTCCAAGCTCTCACTTGGTAAAACCAAGCAACACCAGATACCGGAGGGGAAGCGGCGCATGGAGTTCCGGCAGTCGAACAAGCTCAGCGAGGTCTGCTACGAGATCCGCGGCCCGGTGATAGAGCACGCCAACGCGCTGGAGGAGGCGGGGCACAGCGTGCTGCGCCTGAACACCGGCAACCCGGCCGCCTTCGGTTTCGAGGCGCCGGAGGAGATCCTCCAGGACATGATCCGCATGCTGCCGCAGGCGCACGGCTACACGGACTCGCGCGGCGTCCTCTCCGCCCGCAGGGCCGTCGCCCAGCGCTACCAGGCGCTCGGCCTGGAGGTCGGCGTGGACGACGTCTTCCTCGGCAACGGCGTCTCCGAGCTGGTCTCCATGGCCGTACAGGCCCTGCTGGAGGACGGTGACGAGGTCCTGATCCCCGCCCCCGACTTCCCCCTCTGGACGGCGGTGACCACCCTCGCCGGCGGCAAGGCGGTGCACTACCTCTGCGACGAGCAGGCGGACTGGTACCCGGACCTGGCCGACATGGAGTCCAAGATCACCGACCGCACCAAGGCGGTGGTGATCATCAACCCGAACAACCCGACGGGCGCGGTCTACCCGAAGGACATCCTCGAGGGCATCCTCGACCTGGCCCGCCGCCACGGACTGATGGTCTTCGCCGACGAGATCTACGACCAGATCCTGTACGACGACGCCGTCCACCACTCGGTCGCGTCCCTCGCCCCCGACCTGGTGGTCCTCACCTTCTGCGGCCTGTCCAAGACGTACCGGGTGGCGGGCTTCCGCTCCGGCTGGCTGGTGGTGACGGGCCCGAAGCAGCATGCGAAGGACTACCTGGAGGGCCTGACCATGCTCGCCTCCATGCGCCTGTGCGCCAACGCGCCCGCACAGTACGCCATCCAGGCGGCGCTCGGCGGCCGCCAGTCGATCCGCGAGCTGACGGCGCCGGGCGGGCGACTGCGCGAACAGCGCGACGTGGCCTGGGAGAAGCTGAACGAGATCCCCGGCGTCTCGTGCGTGAAGCCGAAGGGCGCGCTGTACGCCTTCCCCCGCATCGACCCGAAGGTCCACAAGATCCACGACGACGAGAAGTTCGTCCTGGACCTGCTCCTGCGCGAGAAGATCCAGGTCGTCCAGGGCACGGGTTTCAACTGGCCTTCCCCCGACCACTTCCGCATCCTCACCCTCCCCTACGCGGACGACCTGGAGGCGGCGATCGGACGGATCGGACGGTTCCTGAGCGGATACCGGCAGTAGGGCCGCACCGGCGGGCACGACGCCGCCCGCGCATCCGTCACGCGAGAGCGACCTCGCACCAGACGGTCTTGGTGTACGGGTCCCCGCAGGTCGTTCCCCAGTGGGTGGCCAGAGCCTCGACGAGGAGGAGACCACGGCCGGACTCCGCGTCGACCGAGAGCGGTTCGAGGGTTCCGGGTGCGGGAGGGCGGCGGTCGGGGCGGGGGTCAGTGACTTCGACACGGACCGTGGGGGTGCCTTCCGGGTAAAGGGTGAGGCGGAGCCGGAAGTCACGCCCTCTCACCCGGCCGTGCAGCGCAGCGTTGTTGGCGAGTTCGGCGACCAGCAGCGCGGTCGTGCGGTTCGGCTCGGAGCCGTACGGCCAGCCCCAGGTGTCGAGTTGCCGGGCCGCGAGGTGCCGGGCCAGTCGGGCGCCTCTGCGGGTGGCCGATAGACGGATGGTGAAGTGACCGGTGGGGGCCGTGGGTCCGGCGGGGTCGGCATGCGACGCGGTCCGGTGGTCAATCTCGGCGTTCATGTCACTCAGCGTGGCCATCCGCCCCTACGCTGAACAGCACCATCGGCGGTACGCGGCGTCGCTGTCCGGTCACTGTACGGGGCTGTCCGGTCTGCGACGAGTGACGTCCTGCGCCGGTGCGGAGTTGGGCACGGGTGGCGTGTGGAGGTGTCAGGTCGTGACAGGGCAGAGGTCGCAATCCATCGACGGGGCGGAACCGTACGGAGGGGACGACGAGTCGGCAGCCGTGCTGCGGACAGTCGGCAAGGTCATCAAGATGTGCCGGGAGCGGGCGGGGATGACCCAGGCCGAGCTGGGGACGGCGATCGGCTACAGCGAGGAGCAGGTGTCCTCCGTGGAGCGGGGGCGGCGGGCGCCGAAGGCGCAGTTCCTGGAGGCGGCGGACCAGGCGCTCGGGGCGGGTGGGATGGTCGTCGGGCTGCGGAAGGACGTGGAGGAGGCCCGGTACCCGAAGAAGGTGCGGGATCTGGCGAAGCTGGAGGCGGAGGCGGTCGAGCTGTGTGCCTACGCCAACACAGTCATCCACGGCTTGCTTCAGACGCCGGAGTACGCACGGGCGCTGTACGGCATGCGCCGCCCGCTCTTCTCCGATGATGAGCTGGAACGCCTCGTCGCAGCACGGATGTCCCGTCAGAAAGTCTTCGACCAGCAGCCGGCTCCGATCTTCAGCTTTGTCCAGGAAGAGGTGACGCTGCGCCGCCCGCTCCAGGGCAGAATGGTGATGCGGAAGCAGCTCGAACGTCTGTTGGAGGTCGGCCAACTGCGGAACGTAGAGATCCAGGTGATGCCGACGAACCGCGAGGACCACGCCGGTCTCGCGGGGTCGCTCCAGTTGCTGAAGCTCATGGCGGGCGACACGGTGGGGCACAACGAGGTCCAGCTCACCAGCCGCCTGATCTCCAACCACCAGGAGGTCCAGGTCCTTGAGATCCGCTATGGAATCATCCGTTCCCAGGCTCTCACGCCCAGTGAGTCCAGGGCCTTCATCGAAAAAGTGCTGGGAGAGACATGATGACCAACCCTTCAGCGGGGACCGGCTCCGAGCTGATGTGGTTCAAGAGCAGCTACAGCACGAACGACGGCCCGGAGTGTGTCGAGGTCGCCTTCGCCCCTGTCACCGTCCACGTACGGGACTCGAAGGACGTCCAGCGCTCACCGCTTGCCTTCGGACCGCAGCAGTGGGCCGCCTTCGTCTCCTACGCCGCCGATCACTGACGCACGACACAGCTCCGGCCCAGCGTCCGGCCACGCGCTGGGCGCGGGGAGCGGCTTGGACGTCATCTCAATTGGTTGAAATGCCTACCTGCAGGTGAGTCATAACCTCATCGCTCACGGGATAGGGACGTTCATTCGGCAGGAGTTGCTGGGCGATGTCGAGCTCTCCGCCTTGTACATGGGTGTGGATCACACGGGCCAGCGGTGTGACATCGGTGATGGAAACGATCCATTCGTCGGCATAGAGACGTGCGGCTTCACCAACGAGGCCGAGTTGCAATGACCGATGGGGAAGGGGCTGAAGATGCAGGTCGCGTTCGGGGTCCCATTGCACGCGGGCAGGGGCCCGCTTCAGCTGGCGTCTCCAGGTGCTGCGGTCGGTGTGGAGTCCGTGCTCATAGTGGGACAGGCATGCGTGCCGCAGTGCCCACTCGAAGCCTTCCCGGGTGATCTCGACGGCGAGTACGTGTTCCTGACCTTCCTTGGTGCCCCACCCGCAGCGGTACATCATCCACAGGAATGACGGCTTGATCCACGTCATCCGGTCCCGCTGCCACACTGCCGGGAATCGGCCGTGCCGGGCCGCCGTCAGACCGATCTCCGGAGAGTATGCCTGGTAGACGGTGATCGTGGAGTCCGTGTGAAGGGCTCGGATCTGATACTTGGGTTCTGTCACTGGATCAGGGTGATCACACCGCTTCACGTGCGCCATCGAATTACCGAGGCGGGAAGCCACCGAGTCTGCGGTAGCAGATGACGGTGCAGGCGATGCTTGTGAAGGCGAGGAAGTGGTCGGCCTCGCGTTCGTGGCGTCGGTGGCGCCGACGACAGCCGGCGTGCCAGGCCATGGTGCGTTCGATAGTCCAGCGGTGGCGGCCCAGCCGCTGCGAGGACTCGACACCCTCGCGGGCGATGCGGTGGGTGATATCGCGCTCGTGTAACCATCGCCGCAGTGGAAGTAGTCGTAACCCTTGTCGCCGTGGAGCTTGCCGGGCTTGCGTCGTCGGCGTCCGCGGCGGGACCGGCTCGGTGGTATGCCCTTTACCAGCGGAATCAGGGCCTGGCTGTCGTGCAGGTTCGCCGCCGAGATCCCGACAAGCCGAGTTCGTCGAGGACCAGGCGGGAGGTGGATGCGTCAACGACGGCGTGATCGCGTGGACTTGGGCGGCATTCCTGACGGCTACGACACCGGCCCACTGGGTCCCACTGCCACTCGTACAGGGGGCTGACCTGGGGCTTCTCTGGGTCTCGCATAGGATGCGGTCTTTTCGCATCCAGCGCGAATCACAGAGAGTGGTGAATCGGTCGTCTCCGCCTCCGCTGTGACGTCCACGATGCGCCAGTCCTCCGGCGGATCCGGATCATCATGCGGCAAGGAGAGTCCATGCGCCTGTCCAGCTACCTCAGGAAGGCCGCCATAGGCGCGGCGGCGATACCCCTCCTCGGCGGGTGCACGGGGGAACGGGGCACGGGCGGGGCCGTGGAGCGTGCCGCGGAGAGGCCTGCCTCCTGGACGGACCTGCCGGTGCGGACCGGCGCACGGGACGTCGTCCACACGGACACCGACCACCAGTCGTACAAGGTCAGGATCACGGTCAAGAGCCTGGTCCGGGGTTCGAAGGAGGACATGCGGGGGGCGCGCGTGGACGAGGAACTGAAGGGCATGGTTCCCCACTACCTCACCTTCAAGGTCACCAACACCGGCCGGAAGGAAATCCCCGCCGCCCATATGGCGGACAGCAACCTCGCCCTGAACGGCATCGACTGGACGCGCGGGGAGGAGGTCTACGTCAGCGGCGGCAGGCCGGGCGGGGGCGACCTGCCCTGCGCGGACACCGCGCCGAAGACGCTGGCGCCCGGCGACTCGTACGACACCTGCGTGACCTACGCGTTGCCCGAAGGCGTCGGCGTGCTGTCGCTGGCGTACAACGACGACGGCTACCTCGACGAGGGCGGGGCGGTCGCCACCTGGCCCGTCGAGGGCGGCCTTGAAGCGGCGTCCGCAGAGCTGGCGGAGCCGGGCGACGTCGTCCGCGTCCGGTGGGACGCCCGCGAGGACGGCGTCCTCGAACTGCCCGCCACGCTGGTTTCCGTACGCCGGGGCAGCGCGGCTGACCTCGCGGGCCTGGACCTCGACCTCAACGAGAACGAGCGACGCGGCGTCCCGTACTACGTGTCGATCACCTACACCAACACCGGGCCGAAAGACCTCTACGCCGACCAAGCCGACCGCGTCCGCCTGCTCACCGAGGGCGGTCGGCAGATAGAGGGGAAGACCCCCTTCGTCCTCGACACGAAGATCCCCGGCTGTCCCTCCGACTGGGTCGCCCGGATGGTCCCGCCGGGCGACAGCGTGACGGAGTGCAGCATCCACATGGTGACGGACGACGACGACAAGCCGTTCGCGGTGGGGTTCGCGGAGGCGGGCCGGCCGGGACTGGTGGGTTGGCGGGCCCCCTTCCACTGAGGCGACCGGGTCAACCGGCCGACGCCGTGCTGCGGGACCACATCGCCGATCTGCCCCCGTTCCGCCCGGTGTCCGGCGCTTGTATGCCGTCGCCCTCCCCGGCGGACGGCCGTGGAGGGCGACGGTGACCACCTGACACATCGCCCCGGCGGATGCGAAGGTGTAAGGGCTCGCACCGACTCACTCGGAGGAATCCTTCGGCATGGCCGTCATCCACCACACCGTGCTCAAGCCGACCAAGCTGGAACTGCTCGCCTCCTGGCTGCCTTCCCGTCCGTGGTACCGCGGTGGCACGGACGAGCCCGCGTTGGCCAAGGCCGGCGGCTTCCGGCTGGACGACCCGCAGGGCGAGGTCGGGATCGAGTTCATCGTGGTCACCGATGCCTCCGGGCCTCACCCGGCCACCTACCTGGTGCCGCTCAGCTATCGCGGTGCCCCGCTCGACGGGGCGGAGCACGCGCTCGTCGGCACCATGGAGCACGGCGTGTTGGGGAAGCGCTGGGCCTATGACGGCTGCCACGACCCTGTACTGGTCGCGCAGCTCGTGGCCCTCGCGGAAGGGCGGGCGCAGGCCCAGGATCAGGACGTCAGCGACGTCCCCGACCGGGACGTCGTCGTCTCCCCCAACGGTGCGGGCTCCGACTTCGCGGACTTCACCGTCACCGATGATCAGGAAGGCACCGGGCTGGCCACACCGGACGGAGCAACCCTCCGTCTGCACCGGGTCCTGCGGCCCGGCCCGGACGGGCCGTCCCTCACTCCGCCGGGGGCCGTCGGCCACATCACCGGCTCCTGGCAGACGCAGGACGGTGCACGCGTCCGGGGCGTGTTCGCCGTCTCGTACGCCGGCAGCCGGGCGTAGGTCGGTAGGTCTTGCCCGGGCGATCACGTTCGGAGCCATGTGGTGAGGGCTGTGGCGGTGGTGGTGACGAGGGGGACGAAACGGCGTATGCCGTATCCGGGTGGCCACGTCCTGTGCTGTGCCGTTCGTCCACGGTCCGGCATGGCATGATCACCGTTCGCCTGCCGCCCCGCACGCTGTTCGCCACGGTGTCGATGGCGATCCGTCGCTGCGGCCGTCAGCAGTTCCGCGTTCCCGATAAGCGCTTTCCGTACCCACCGCCGTCTGTGATCATTGGTGGCGTGAACGGTCCTGCGCGTATCAGTACGCTCGCCCTGAGGCATGCACTGCCGCATCCTCTCGCGACAGAGCAGTGGGCGCAGGTGCGCCCGCTGATCGACGGCCGGGATGTGCTCGGGGAGATCCACCCCGGAGGGGTGGCGAGCTGCTCACGCCGCGAGTGGTTCGGGCCGGCTGAGGAGTGGCCGCTGGCGGCGCTGGAGGAACCTCGCCAGGTCGAGCTGTCCAACAACGACTGCTACACCGGCTGCTGCGGAGGCACTTTTGTCACCATCCACCGCCAGGGTGACCGGGTGGTGTGGTCGTCCTGGCGGAACACCAACGACATCCGGGTGCCTGTTCCCGCGGATGTCCACTTCGACGCGGCTCAGTACGACGCCGAACTGGCACGTGCCGTTGCGGACACCAGCTGGGAAGAGCCCGTGGACACCGTTGCCCGGCTGGTGACCCAGGAGCTCGCGGACAGCAACTGGTTCGAACGGTGGGATTGCGTCATGGACCGGGTGGAGCTCGAGCGGGAGGTGCCCGAAGGGGTGGAGGTGTACTTCAGCCGTCGTCGGGATGCAGGGGCGCACCGCTCCGACTTCTGCTTCGACCTGCCTGTCACCCGGCACGAACCGGCCGGGGAACAGGCCCGGCGGATCATCGCTCTGATCACAGCCGGCGACCCCCGCGAGACCGCCGAACCGCTATGACGTGCTCCCTGGCCCAAAGTCCAGGGAGTCCGGCCTGGGTCGGTCGTCCGACCCTCACAGCACCTCGTCGTCCCGACCTTTTCGTTCGCCTTGGCCTCCGCGACCGATGAACTGGAGGAGGCACTGGCCGGGTACTCGGGGGTGATCGTGCTGGTCACCCACGGCCGCACTACGGAGCATCTCGGCCCTCGTCCTCTTTGCTCGTGTGAGGCCGAGAAGGGCGGGGGCGAGGGCGCGGGTCGGTCGCGGTGGAGTGGGCCGGGGCGCGGCGGCGGTCGCCGTATGAACGGTGACGGCGGGGAGTGGCCCGTAGCCTGGGGGTATGGGTGATCTTTTTCTGGTCCGGCACGGTGAGACCGAGTGGTCGCGGTCCGGACGGCACACCGGGCTGACGGACGTTCCGCTGACCGAGCACGGGCGGGAGCAGGCGCGGAGTCTGGTGCCGTTGATCCGGTCGCACCGGATCGGGGCCGCGTTCGTCAGTCCGTTCCAGCGGGCCCGCGAGACGGCCGAGCTGATCGGCTTGCAGGACGTGCGGATCGAGCCGGACCTGCACGAGTGGGACTACGGCGGGTACGAGGGGATCACGACGGTCGAGATCCACCGGACGCGGCCGGACTGGTTCCTGTTCACGGACGGGGTCGCGCCCGGGCCGCCGGAGCATCCCGGGGAGACGCCGGAGCAGGTCGGTGAGCGGGCCGACCGGGTGCTGGCCCGGGTGGAGGCCGCGTTCGCCAACACCGAGGGATGTGTGGTGCTGGTGGCACACGGGCACTTCCTGCGGGTGCTGACCGCGCGGCACCTGGGGCTTCCGCCGGCGGACGGGGCGCTGTTCCAGTTGGGGACGGGCACGCTGTGCCGGCTGAGTACCGAGCACGCGCGGCCGGTGATCGCCGCGTGGAATGTCAGACCCCCGTCGTAGTCTTCGAAGGCGTGACCGGTGAGGGAGGGAGGACGCCGTGGCACTGTCGCCGACCGCCGCGCAGCGGCGCGTGATCGCCGCCGCCGACCCGGTGACCGGACGCCTGAGGGGCCCGGAGTCTCAGCTCGCGGCGCTGGTGAAGCGGGGGCTCGCCTTCCGGCATCCGCGTCCGCCGCACGACCACTTCCTGACGCCGGCCGGGCATCGGATACGGGAGGCCCCCGACGCGCCGGACGCGGCCGCCGCGCCGGTGTCCCCCGCGTCCCCCGCACCCGACGCCGGGGGCGTGTTCGCCGCGCGGGTGGGCGGGGAGGAGGCCGTGCCGGGCGATGCGGGGCCCGCCCGGCTGCGTGAGGTGCGCAGCGCCTGGCAGGGGCTGCTGGAGCTGCGCCGGATGACACATCCCGACGGGAGCACGGACCGGCCCTGCGGATGGGAGCGGACGCATCTCGTACGGGCCGCCGCGCTCGCCCTGGAGGCGGCCGGGCACCGTCCGGCGGGACCGGGCGGCGACGACGGGTACCGGGTGCGCGCGACACCGCAACCGGAGGCCGTCGCCGTGTACGAGCCGGACGGCACCGCCCTGCGGGGCTGTGCGGCGACGCTGGAGCGGGCGGGGTGGCAGGTCGGGGAGCACACCGAGCCGCGCACGCGGGCCCGTTACCTGCTCGCCTCCCCTCGGAAGGTGTGACTCCTCCATGTCAAGATCGACCGGTCAGACGTCGACGACGAGAGGCGGCAGCGGTGAGCGAGCCGTTTTCCGTGCCCGTGACGGTGCGCGGGTACGAGACCGATACGCAGGGCCACCTGAACCAGGCCGTGTACCTGAACTTCGCCGAGCACGCCCGCTGGTCGCTGCTCCAGGCGGCCGGTGTCCGGCAGGCGGACCTGGTGGCCCGGGGGGTCGGGCCCGTGGCCCTGGAGACGACGCTCCGCTTCCGGCGGGAGCTGCTCGCCGGTGACGAGGTCGAGGTGACGTGCGCCTTCGAGTGGGGTGAGGGGAAGACGTTCCGGATGCGGCAGACCATCCGCAAGGCGGACGGCACCGTGGCGGCCGAGATAGACGCGGTCGGCGGGCTCATGGACCTGCGCGAGCGCAGGCTGGTGGCCGATCCGCGGCAGCGTTTCAAGGAACTGGCCTCTCAGCCAGGGATGTTCGGCCTGTGATGACCGGCCCGGCGAGGTCGGCAAGGCCGGCCGATGATCGGTGTCGTGGGCGGCGGAAACGCGGCGGTTCGGGTTAACCGGCGAACTAATGCCCCCATATGCATCGCTATACGTGCGTGTCAGCATGAATCGTCTCCGAAACAGCTCAGGGACAGCCACTGAGGGGAACACGCGATGCACGCACGTCAGAGGATGGTTCGGTCGGTGACCAGCACGCGGCGACGGTTGACGACGGTCGCGGTGGCACTCGCCGGAACATGCGCGTTCGGCCTGGTGACGGCGGTACCGGCGAGCGCCGAGGTGTCGACCAAGTGCGGCACCTACATCTGCGTCAACACCGCGCACCAGGGCAAGGACTACGTCCAGGACATCACCGTCACGACGAGGGACGGACTGACCGGAACGCTGCGTGGTTTCGTGCGTGACTACGCGAAGAGCAAGGCCGGGGTGTCGAAGGCGCGGTTCACCGTCAACCGCGAGTTCAGCGGAGAGCCGCTGCTCGTCTGCGGTGGCCTGGACCGCGGTGGCCGCGTCATCGAGAACACCTGCGTGGCGCTGTCCTGAGTCCCGTTGACGCCGGGCCGGTGCCTCTCCACGAGTGGAGAGGCACCGGCCCGTCCGCGTCAGGCCCTCGGGGTCACGACGTGACCGCCGCCCGGGACGCCCCGGTGATCTCCTCCCCCGCCTCCATCGGGTGGGTCACGTCCTCGGCGTCCCGTTCCCGGCCGCCGATGTGGTTGAAGACCAGGTTGAGCAGGACGGCGGCCACGCAGCCCGTCGAGATGCCCGAGTCGAGGATGATCTTCGCGTTCTCCGGGAACGCGTGGTAGAACTCCGGCGCCGCGATCGGGATGATGCCGACGGCCAGGGAGACCGCCACGATCAGGACGTTGTTGTCCTTGTCCAGGCTCGCCCGGACCAGGGTCTGGATGCCGCTGGCCGCGACCGAGCCGAACAGCACCACGCCGGCGCCGCCGAGCACGGGGCGCGGCACGACGGCGATGAGCGAGGCCGCCATGGGACACAGGCCCATCAGCACCAGGAAGCCACCTCCCACGGCGACGACATAGCGGCTGCGGATCCTGGTCATCGCGACCAGGCCGATGTTCTGTGCGAAGGCGCTGCACATGAAGCCGTTGAAGAGCGGGCTGATCGCCGAGCCGAGGGTGTCGGCGCGCAGCCCGGCCGCGATGGTCTTCTCGTCCGCCTTGCGGTCCACGATCTCGCCGAGGGCGAGCATGTCGGCGGTGGACTCGGTCATCGAGACGATCATCACCACGCACATGGAGAGGATCGCGGCGACCTGGAACTGCGGGGCGCCGAAGTGGAACGGCGTCGGGAAGCCGACGACGTCCGCGTCCGCGACCGGCCCGAAGTCCGTGACGCCGAACGGGATCGCGATGAGCGTGCCCGCGACCAGGCCGAGCAGCACCGCGATCTGCTTCACGAAGCCGCGGGTGAAGCGGCGCAGGAGGAGGACCACCACGAGGGTGATCCCCGCCAGACCCAGGTTGGTCGCCGATCCGTAGTCGTCGGCCGTGGGGCTGGGGCCCTGCGCCCACCCGAAGGCCACGGGCAGCAGGGAGATGCCGATCAGGGTGATCACCGTGCCGGTGACGACCGGCGGGAAGAAGCGGATCGCCTTGCTGAAGAAGGGGGCCGCGAAGAAGCCGAGGAGGCCGGCGACGATGACCGCGCCGAAGATGATCGGCAGCGCGTCGGACTTGTCGTCGGTGGAGGCGACGACCGCGGTCATGGGGGCGACGCCGGCGAAGGTGACGCCGTTGACGAAGGGGAGGCGGGCTCCGATCTTCCAGATGCCGAGGGTCTGCAGGAAGGTGGCGAGGCCGGCGGTGAACAGGCAGGCGCCGGTGAGGAAGGTGAGTTCGGTGGCGGAGAGGCCGATGGCCGCGCCGACGATCAGGGGCGGGGCGACGACTCCGGCGTACATCGCGGCCACGTGCTGCAGGCCGGTCGTCGCCATCTTGAGTGGCGGGAGTTTCTCGTCAACAGGGTGGTCGGCCACGGCGGCGTTCCTCCGGTCGGTTACACGTCTGCTCTGACGCGGGTGTCAGGGAGGTGGTGCTGGTGGTCGTGCGGGACCGGGACGGACCCCGTTCGGGAGACGGGGACCGCTCCGGGGGCGTGCGCAGGGCACGCACGCCCCGGAGACGGCCACCGTGGACCCCGCTCGGGTCCACGGCTACCGGCCGGGAGCCGTCCCTCCCGGCCGGAGATCAGTGGTGTTCAGTTGTTCAGTTGTGCGGTGTGCGGGTGTGGCCGCCGGCGGGCCGTCTGTCCGGCCGGTCAGCCCTGCGCGGCGATCCTCGCCAGTCGCCGCGCCTCGTCGCGCGCGGAGCGGGCGACGGCGTCCTCGTCGACGGTGAGCAGCCGGCCGTTCTCGACGATCTGGCGGCCGTTCACGAAGGACGCCGTGACCGGTGCGGCGGCGCCGAGGACCAGGGCGGCCACCGGGTCGGCGATCGAGGAGTGGGCGAGGGTGTCCATCCGCCACAGCACCAGGTCGGCCAGCTTGCCCGCCTCCAGGGAGCCGGTCTCGGCGGCGCGGCCCAGGACCCGGGCCCCGCCGTAGGTGCCGAGGCGCAGCGCCGTGCGGGCGTTCAGCGCGGCCTCACGGTGGGCGCCGAGACGGTTGACGAGCAGGGCGTTGCGCAGCTCGGTGTGGAGTTCACCGGACTCGTTGGAGGCGGTGCCGTCGACACCGAGGCCGACGGGGACGCCGGCGGCGAGCATGTCGGGGACGCGGGCGATGCCGGCGGCCAGTCGCGCGTTGGAGGACGGGCAGTGGGCGACGCCGGTCCCCGTGCGGGCGAAGGCGGCGATGTCGGAGTCGTTCATGTGGACGCAGTGCGCCATCCACACGTCCTCGCCGAGCCAGCCGGTGGACTCGAAGTAGTCGGTCGGGCCCATGCCGAACAGCTCGTGACAGAACTTCTCCTCCTCCACGGTCTCCGAGCCGTGGGTGTGCAGCCGTACGCCGAGACGGCGGGCCAGCTCGGCGCCCTGGCGCATCAGTTCGGTGGAGACGGAGAACGGGGAGCAGGGAGCGACGGCGACCTGGGTCATCGCGTCGAAGGAGGCGTCGTGGTGTTCCCGGACGGTGGCCTCGGTGGCGGCGAGCGCGCCGTCCAGGCTCTCCACGGCGAAGTCCGGCGGCAGCCCGCCGTCCGACTCGCCGCGGTCCATGGAGCCCCGGGCGAGGGTGAGGCGGACACCCGTCTCGCGGGCGGCGCGGATGATCGCGCCGGACAGGTCGCCGGAGCCGTGCGGGTGGACGTAGTGGTGGTCCATGGCGGTGGTGACGCCGCCGCGGGCCATCATCGCCAGCGATCCCCGGGCCGCCGCGTACACCATGGGCTCGTCGATGCGCGCCCAGGTCGGGTACAGCGCGACCAGCCAGTCGAACAGGTTGTGGTCGGTGGCCAGGCCCCGGGTGATCCACTGGTAGAAGTGGTGGTGGGTGTTGACCAGTCCGGGGGTGGCGAGGTGGCCGGTCGCGTCGATGCGGCGTACGACGTTCTCCAGGCCCTGGGGTGCCTGCCCCGCGCCGACGGACTCGATCCGGTTGCCGGCGAGGACGAGGTGTCCCGAGGCGTACTCGGTGTCGTCCGCGTCGACGGTCGCGACGGCGCAGTTCTCGATGACGGTGCGCTCGGCTGCCGATGATGCTGCCATGCTGCTTCCTTGTCTTCAGTGAGGCCCGGGGCGGGGAGTCGAGTACCCACGGGGAGGGCACGGCAGGACCCTAGGAGGATTTGAGTGCCGGAACCGTGCCGCGGCTCCGGGTGCCGAGATGGTGGAAGAACAGGTTGAGCGAGACCGCGACGAGCGCGCCGGCGCTGATGCCGGAGCCGAGCACGGTCTGCGCCCAGGCCGGGAAGTCGGCGTAGAAGGTCGGCGAGGCCAGCGGGATGATGCCCGCGCCGAGCGCCACGGCGACCAGGATGATGTTGGAGCTGTCGTCCAGTCCGGCCTCGGACAGGGTGCGGATGCCGCTGACGGCGATGGAGCCGAAGAGCACGATGCCCGCGCCGCCGAGGACCGGCATCGGGACCAGGGAGACGACCGCGCCGAGGACCGGGAAGGCGCCGAGGACCAGCAGGGTGGCGCCGGCGACGGCGACGACGTAGCGGCTGCGCACCCGGGTGAGGGAGACGACGCCGACGTTCTGGGCGAAGGCGGAGGTGGGGAAGCCGCCGAAGACGGGGCCGACGAGGGTGGCGAGGCCGTCGGTGCGCAGGCCCCGGGTGATGACCCCGGCGTCGGCTCGGCGGTCGCAGATCTCGCCGAGGGCGAGCATGCCGGCGGACGACTCGGTCATCAGGACCAGCATCACGATGCAGAGCGACAGGATGGCCGCGGGCTGGAACTCCGGGGCGCCGAAGGCGAAGGGCGCGGGCAGCGCGGCGACCGGCGCGGACTTCAGGGCGCTGAAGTCGGCCATGCCGGCCGGGATGGCGACCAGGGTGCCGACGAGCAGGCCGAGGAGCAGGGCGACCTGCTTGACGAAGCCCCTGCCGAAGCGCTGGATGACGAGGATGACGGCGAGGGTGAACGCGGCGAGCGCGAGGTTGCGCAGGGAGCCGAAGTCGGCGGCGGCCTTGTCGCCGCCCTGCGCCCAGCCGACCGGGACCGGCATCAGCGTGACGCCGATCAGGGTGATGACCACGCCGGTGACCAGGGGCGGGAAGAAGCGGAGCAGGCGGCCGAAGAACGGGCCGACGGCCAGGCAGAAGCCACCGGCGACCATCACCGCGCCGTAGACGGCGGGGAGTTGGCTGCCGGCGCCGTTCGTCTCGGCGATGGCGAGGATGGGCGCGATGCCGGCCGAGGAGGCGGCGTTGACGAAGGGCAGGCGGTTGCCGACGAAGCCCTTGACGCCGAGGGTCTGGAGCAGGGTGGCGACGCCCGCGATGAGCAGGCTCGCGGCGATCAGCCGGGTGCGGCCCTCCAGGTCGAGTCCGCAGGCCTGGCCGATGATGAGCGGAGGAGTGACGACGCCCGCGTACATGGCGGCGATGTGCTGGAGCGCGGCGGGGACGAGCCGCGAGGGGTGGAGCTTCTCGTCGACCGGGTGCACGGACGTGACGGCGTCCTCGGTGTGCACCGGCGGGGTGGGGCCCGGGCCTGTGACGGGCCCTTTCGCAGGCAGTGCCATTTCGTTCCCTCCGGTGTGGCGCGCCCCCGGGGCCGTCGGCCGGCCGGGGGCGCGCTTGCCGCGTCAGAGGTTGGTCATGTCGACCGGGATGAGTTGCTCGGCGCCGTCGCGCAGGATGGTGGCCTCGATCAGGCCGTAGGGCCGGTCGGCGGCGTAGTAGACGGCGCCGTCCTTGGCCTCGTTGTCGATCCCGAAGGGCGACAGGTCCGAGCGGAAGTGGTGCTTGTTGGGCATCGAGAAGCGGATCTCGTCGACCTCGTCGCGGGAGTTGAGCACCCGCACACCCATCTCGAAGAGGGTCTGCTGGAGCGAGTACGAGTAGGTCTCGGCGAACGCCTGGAGCGCGTGCTTGCGCACCCCGGTGTACGAGCGGTCCCAGTCGGGGGCGTGCGAGTCGATGCCGTCCCAGTTGTGCCGCCACCAGGTGGAGACGGTGGTGGCGAGGATGCGGTCGTGGTCCTCCTGGAGGGTGGTGTACTTGTCCTTCAGGAAGCCGAAGAACTCGGAGTTGGTCGAGTTCAGGACGGTCAGGTCCTTGAATCCGGAGAGCACCTGGATACCGTGGCCGTCGTAGGTGATCTGCGCGACGCGGGTCTCCTGGCCCTTGCGGACGAAGGAGTGGGCGATCTCGTCGGAGCCGACGAAGCGGGCGCCGCCCTTCGAGGTCTCGATCCGCTCCCAGGCGTACTCCTCGATGCGGATGCGGGCCCGGTGGATGGGATCGTTGTTGTCCACGAAGTGGCGGGCGAGCTTGACGCCGAGGTCCTCGGCGCTCGCGATCCCGTGCTCCTTGGCGAAGGCGAACACCGTGTTCTTGGTGGTGTCGGTCGGCAGGACGTTCTCGTTGGAGCCGCTGCGGTGGACCTCCTCCATGTCACCGGAGAGGGCGACGGAGACGTTCAGGTCCTTGATGTGGTGCGTGTCGCCGTCACGCGTGATCTTGACAACGCGGTTCTCTGCCTTGCCGTACTGGTTCTGTCCCAGGACGAAGCGGGTCATGTGTCGGTCAGCTCCCTCGGTAAACGGAGTAGCCGAACGGGTTGAGCAGCAGCGGAACGTGGTAGTGCTCGCCGGGCACCACCGCGAAGGTGATGGTGACCTCGGGGAAGAACACGGGCCGGCCGTTCTCGCTGTCCCGGAGCGCGGGGGCGTCCTGCTGGGCCGCGGCTTGTTTCTTGGCGAAGTACGTCTCGGTGTCGAAGTCGAGGCGTACGTGGGTCGTGCCCTCCGGCAGTGCCGGGAGGTCCTTGCACCGCCCGTCGGCGTCGGTCGCGGAGCCGCCGAGCGTCCGCCAGTCCGTGCCGCGCCCGGATCGGGCGGCGAGCCGGACGGCGACGTCCTCGGCGGGGCGGCCGGCGCTGGTGTCCAGGATGTGGGTGGACACGGAGGCGGTGGTGCTCGTGCTCATGGTCAGGCGTCCTGTTCGACGAGTCGGGTCAGGCGGATGCGGTTGATCTTCCCCAGTTCGGTGCGGACGATCTCCCGCTCCTGCTCGGGCGAGTGGCCGATCCGCTCCAGAGCCGCGTCGCGCATCTGCTCGCCGGTCCGGCCGGTGGCGCAGATGAGGAACACGTGGCCGAACTTCTCCTGGTAGGCCAGGTTGAGTTCGAGCATCTCCGCCTTGAGTTCCTCGGCGGCACCGGCCATTCCCGCCTGCTCGCGGGAGGAGGTCGGGTCACCCGGCTCGGGGCGGCCGATCGGCGGATGCCCTGCCATCGCCTCGGCGAGGTCCGCCGCCGTCAGCTCGGCCATGGCGGCGTCACTGGCGGCGTACAGGTCCTCGGGGGTGGCGAAGGGGCGGGCGGCGAGCAGTTGCCGGGCCCACGCCGTGGAGGCACACACCTCGTGGAGTCCGGCGAGCGCCGCGGTCTCCTCGAGAGCGTTGAATCGGGCCAGGCCCGACGCGGAATCAGACGTCACGGGAGCCTCCGTGGCCTTGTGCTGGACGGGCGTGCCGATAGCTAACGCCCTCCGAAACAACGCGTCAACACTTTGTTGAAAATTCGGAGTGACAAAAGCCGCCGCCCGGTTACCGGGCGGCGGCTCGCCGTTCAGGAAGGTGTGGCCGGCCGGACGACGGCCCGCCCGCGTCAGGTGCCCTTCTCGCGGTTGAGGTAGTTGTAGACGGTGAAGCGGCTGACGCCGAGGGCGCCCGCGACGGTCTCCACGCCGTGCCGCACGGAGAAGGCGCCGCGCGCCTCCAGGGTGCGCACGACCTCCTGCTTGGCCCTGCGGTCCAGGTCGGCCAGCGGCCTGCCGTGCCGGCGCTCCATCGCGGCGAGGATGTGGTCCAGGGAGTCGGCGAGTTGCGGCAGGCGTACGGCGACGACGTCGGCGCCCTCCCAGGAGAGCACGACGTCGTCCTGACCCGCCTCGTCCGGCGGGAGCATCTCGCCGCCGATGGCGTCGACCAGGGGCTTCACCGCGGCGATGAAGGACTCCTCCCCGACGCCGCTCACCGCTCGCCCTCGCCGACCACGTTGACCTGGAGCGAGATCCGGGTGGCGCCCGCCTCCAGGGACCGGCGCAGCAGCGCGTCCACGGCGGTGAGCACCGCGTCGGCGCCCCCCTCGGCGGTGTTGCCGAACGGACCCACGTCGACCTCGTCCAGCTCCGCGGCCTCGACGACCTCACGGGCGACCACCGCGTGCGCGGGCGCCTCGTCCAGGTCGAAGGGTTCGGTCGTGAACTCCACTCTCAATCGCACCCGGTCAACCTAACGCGCGGTGACGGTTTCCGCCGACCCCTCTTGACAACGGCCGAGCTCCGGCGGCAGTCTTCCATCAAACAGAAACGAACTTCCGTAATGCGGAACAATCATCGAACGGAAGGGAGCGCGGCACCCGATGCCAGGTTTCGTGTCGAGCACCGCCGCAGACCAGCGCTTCAACGTCAACCTGTCGATCCTCTTCACGGAACTCCCGCTCCTGGAGCGCCCGGCGGCGGCCGCCGCGGCCGGCTTCACCGCGGTCGAGCTGTGGTGGCCCTGGATCGACTCGCCCACCCCCGGGCGGTCCGAGCTCGACGCCCTGAAGAAGGCCATCGAGGACGCGGACGTGCGGCTGACGGGCCTGAACTTCTACGCCGGGCGGCTGCCGGGCCCCGACCGCGGCGCCCTGTCGGTCCCGGGCGAGGAGTCGGACCGGTTCCGCGCCAACATCGACGTGGCCGCCGGCTTCGCGCAGTCGCTGGGCTGCACCGCGCTCAACGCCCTGTACGGCAACCGCGTCGAGGGCGTGGACCCGGCGGAGCAGGACGCGCTCGCGCTGGAGAACCTGGTCCTCGCCGCCCGCGCGGCCGACCGGATCGGCGCCTCGCTGCTGATCGAGGCTCTCAACAGGCCCGAGTCACCGCTGTACCCGCTGGTGTCGGCGCCGGCCGCCGTCGCGGTCGTCGACCAGGTCAACGAGGCCACCGGACTCGGCAACGCCAGGTTCCTCATGGACCTCTACCACCTGTCCATGAACGGCGAGGACCTGCCGCAGGTGATCGACGCGTACGCCGCGAAGACCGGCCACGTGCAGATCGCCGACAACCCCGGCCGCGGCGCTCCCGGCACGGGCTCGCTCCCGCTGGAGGAGCTGCTCGGCCTGCTGAAGAAGGCCGGCTACGACGGCTGGGTCGGCCTGGAGTACAAGCCGGGCGACCGGCCGAGCGCCGAAGCCTTCGACTGGCTGCCCGCCGAGGCCCGCGCGGCCCGCTGAGCGCCATCCCGCAGAGAACTCCCCAGAGAGGCACGCATCATGAGCACGCTCCCCAAGGTCGCATGGATCGGCCTCGGCATCATGGGCTCCCCCATGTCCGAGAACCTGATCAAGGCGGGATACCAGGTCACCGGCTTCACGCTGGAGCGGGAGAAGCTGGACCGCCTGGCCGCCGCCGGTGGCACCGCGGCCGGCTCGATCGCCGAGGCGGTGCGCGACGCCGACGTCGTCGTCACCATGGTGCCCGCGTCCCCGCAGGTCGAGGCCATCGCCTACGGCCCCGACGGCATCCTGGAGAACGCGCGGCCCGGCACGCTGCTGATCGACATGTCCTCGATCACCCCGCAGACCTCCGTCGACCTCGCGAAGGCGGCGAAGGACAAGGGCATCCGCGTCCTGGACGCCCCGGTGTCCGGCGGCGAGGCCGGCGCCGTCGAGGCCGTGCTGTCCATCATGGCCGGCGGGGAGCAGGCCGACTTCGACGAGGCCAGGCCGCTGTTCGAGGCGCTGGGCAAGACCATCGTGCTGTGCGGTCCGCACGGCTCGGGCCAGACCGTGAAGGCCGCCAACCAGCTCATCGTCGCCGTGAACATCCAGGCGTGCGCCGAGGCCGTGGTCTTCCTGGAGAAGTCGGGCGTGGACCTCGGGGCCGCCCTCGACGTCCTGGGCGGCGGCCTCGCGGGCTCGACCGTGCTGACGCGGAAGAAGGACAACTTCCTCGCCCGCGACTTCAAACCGGGCTTCCGCATCGACCTGCACCACAAGGACATGGGCATCGTCACCGACGCCGCCCGCAACGTCGGGGCCGCGCTGCCGGTCGGCGCCGTGGTCGCCCAGCTGATCGCGTCCCTGCGCGCCCAGGGCGACGGCGGACTGGACCACTCGGCCCTGCTGCGGGCCGTGGAGCGCCTGTCCGGCGCCCGGGTCTGACGTCCGTCCGCACCAGACCTCCGGGTGGCGCCGCCGCTGACACCTGTCCTGTCGCGCCCGAGCGGCGGCGCCGCCCGGAACCAACGTCAACAAACTGTTGACGTGCCCCCGCCCCAAACCTAGGCTCCACGAAGCGGAAACCAGTTTCCGCTGACCCCTCGCACGGAAGGTCCCCGATGTCGCAGCGCGTGCTCACGACGCGGACTCTCACCACGGAGTCCGGCGCCCCGGTCGCAGACAACCAGAACTCCGCCTCCGCCGGCGTCGGCGGCCCGCTCCTGATCCAGGACCAGCACCTCCTGGAGAAGCTCGCCCGCTTCAACCGCGAGCGCATCCCGGAGCGCGTGGTGCACGCCCGCGGCTCCGGCGCCTACGGCCACTTCGAGGTGACCGACGACGTCACCGACTACACGCACGCCGACTTCCTGAGCACCGTCGGCAAGCGCACCGAGGTGTTCCTGCGCTTCTCCACCGTGGCCGACTCCCTCGGCGGCGCGGACGCGGTCCGGGACCCGCGCGGCTTCGCGGTGAAGTTCTACACCGCGGAGGGCAACTACGACCTCGTCGGGAACAACACCCCGGTCTTCTTCATCAAGGACCCCGTCAAGTTCCCCGACTTCATCCACTCGCAGAAGCGCGACCCGTTCACGGGACGCCAGGAGCCGGACAACGTCTGGGACTTCTGGGCGCACTCCCCCGAGGCCACGCACCAGGTGACCTGGCTGATGGGCGACCGCGGCATCCCGGCGTCGTACCGCCACATGAACGGCTACGGCTCCCACACCTACCAGTGGACGAACGCCAGGGGCGAGTCCTTCTTCGTCAAGTACCACTTCAAGACCGACCAGGGCATCCGCTGCCTGACCGCCGAGCAGGCCCGGGAGATCGCGGGCCAGGACCCGACCTCGCACCAGACGGACCTGGTGCAGGCGATCGAGCGGGGCGTGCACCCGTCCTGGACGCTGCACGTGCAGCTCATGCCGGTGGCCGAGGCGGCGAACTACCGCTTCAACCCGTTCGACGTGACCAAGGTGTGGCCGCACGCCGACCACCCGCTGCGCCGCGTGGGCCGGCTGGTGCTGGACCGCAACCCGGACAACGTCTTCGCCGAGGTCGAGCAGGCCGCGTTCTCCCCGAACAACTTCGTTCCGGGCATCGGCCCCTCCCCCGACAAGATGCTCCAGGGCCGCCTGTTCGCCTACGCGGACGCGCACCGCTACCGCCTGGGCGTCAACCACACCCAGCTCGCGGTGAACGCCCCGAAGGCCGTGCCCGGCGGCGCGGACAACTACGGCCGCGACGGCTTCATGGCCACCAACTCCCAGGGCCGTGACGCCAAGAACTACGAGCCGAACTCCTACGACGGCCCGGTCGAGACCGGCCGCCCGCTGGCCGCCCCGCTCGCGGTCTCCGGTCACACCGGCACCCACGAGGCGCCGCAGCACACCAAGGACGACCACTTCTTCCAGGCCGGTGAGCTGTACCGCCTGATGTCCGAGGACGAGAAGGAGCGTCTGGTCGCCAACATCGCCGGCGGACTGTCCCAGGTCTCCCGCGAGGACGTGATCCAGAAGAACCTCGCCCACTTCCACGCCGCCGACCCGGAGTACGGCAAGCGCGTGGAGGAGGCGGTCCGCGCCCTGCGCGAGGACTGACCCACCAGCTCGCGCACGGGACCCGGCGGGGAGGCCGGGACCGTGTGCGCGGCCTGCGAAGGCACCGGAGCGGCCCGGATGAGGGGTGGCCGCCCGGGGCCCGCGCGGGCAGGACGAGGACCGCGGCGGCCTGCGAGCCAGTGCGGTGGTGAAGGGCCAGGGAAGCTCCTCCTACGACCTGAGGGGAGGAGGATCCCGGCCCGTCGCACCGCCGCGGTCCCGGCCACCCCCCGCCTCTTCGAGCATCTCGGACGAGGCGCCCGAGGACCCGTCCGGCGGCGCGAACGACCTGTCGCGCCCAGCCTCGCGCCGCCGGACGGACACCATGTGCACCACCTTCACCGGCCGAGGAGCGCCGGATGCGGACGATCCCGCATCCGGCGCTCCTCGGCGTCCTCGGGTACGGAACGCGTCCGGCGCCCCTCGCGTCCGCCGGGGTGCGGGTCGCACCGGTGCTTCCCCGCGTCCGCCGGGGTGCGGATTCCCGGCCCGCGCAGCAGCCTGAAGTCATGGCACCTCCCACCACACCCCCACCGGAGCATCCGCACATCGTGGTCCACGCCCCGGCACTCGACGGCTCCCGCCGGGTCACCTCCGGCGAGGAGACGCTCGGCGTCGCCTCGCACGTCGACGACGTCGCCGAGCTGCTGCGGCTGGCCGACCTGTACGTGACCGACGTCGAGGGGAGCGAGCTGGTCGAGTGGCAGGGCGGCGGCCCGGACGAGTGGCCGGGTCTGCACGAACCCCACGAGCACCAGGGGGGCTGAGCGCGCGTAGGCACCCCCGGCAGCGGGCACAACCCCGGCAACACGGGGGCACACGGGGGTGGTGTCATGGACGACGACACGTTGGCCTGGCTCGAACCGCACGAGGTCGCGCTGCTGCGCGGCGGCCCCCGCGCCGCCGTGACGGTCGCCGTGGTGGACCTGTACATGCGCGGCGCCGTCGAGGCCGGCCCGCCGGGCACCGTACGGGCCCTGCCGTCGGCGCCGGGCACGGGCGCGACCCCACTGCCGAACCTGGCGGAAGTGGTGCGGTGGCGCCTGGACGAGCCCCTCGGCATCCGCAAGCTGACCCGGGACCCGGACGTCCGCCTGGCGGTGGCCCTGATGCGGATCCCGCTGGCGGAGGACGGCTTGCTGCGCTGGCCGCTGCTCGGTCCGACCCGTGCCGCCCGCCGCCGGGTGCGGGCCCTGCAGGAGCTGCACCCGCTGCCCACGAGCCGACGCGGTCTGACCGCCGACGACAGACTGCTCGCCGTCGCGCTGCACGGCGAGGCCGCCCTGCGCGTCCTCCTGCCCGGCTTCGCCCTCCGGGCCGGGCTCATCGAGCGGGCGGAGGTGGCGGACACGGCCCTCCCGAAGCGCTCCCCGCACGGTGGCGCGGACGGCTCGGCAGGCGGCACGGCGTACTACTGCGGCGGCGGGTGCGGCGGCGGCTCCGAGTGAGCGCGGGCCGCGGCGGAGCACGCGCGGGAGCGGCCCGCTCCCCCGGGAACGGGCCGCTCTCGACGCGGTGCGCCGGGGTCAGGCCTTCAGCGTCCGGATCGCCGTCGGGGCGTGTCCCGGCTCGGTGGCCAGTTCCTCGAACTCCACGACGTCGCTGATGTCGTTGGTGCCCGACATGGAGATGTTGGTGACGCGCTCCAGGATCGCCTCGACGACGACCGGTACCTGGTGCTCGGCGGCCAGCTTCTTGGCCTGCTCCAGGGCCGCGCCCAGCTCGCCGGGGTCGGTCACCCGGATCGCCTTGCAGCCCAGGCCCTCGGCGACCTTGACGTGGTCGACGCCGTAGACGCCCAGCTCGGGCGAGTTGATGTTCTCGAACTCCAGCCTGACCTGGAAGTCGATGTCGAACGCCCGCTGCGCCTGGCGGATCAGGCCCAGGTAGGAGTTGTTGACCAGGACGTGCACGTACGGGATCTTGTGCTGCGCGCCGACGGCCAGTTCCTCGATCATGAACTGGAAGTCGTAGTCGCCGGAGAGTGCCACGACCTGGGCCTCGGGGTCGGCCTTGGCGACGCCGAGCGCGGCGGGCACGGTCCAGCCGAGGGGGCCGGCCTGACCGCAGTTGATCCAGTGCCGCGGGCGGTAGACGTGCAGCATCTGGGCGCCGGCGATCTGCGAGAGGCCGATGGTGGAGACGTACCGCGTCTGTGGGCCGAAGGCCTTGTTCATCTCCTCGTAGACGCGCTGCGGCTTGATCGGGACGTCGTCGAAGTGCGTACGGCGCTGGAGGGTGGCCCTGCGCTCCTGGGCGGAGGCGGCCCACGCGGAACGGTCGGGCAGCCCGCCGGCCGCCTTCAGCTCCTTCGCGACCTCGACGAACAGCTCCAGGGCCGCCTTCGCGTCGGAGGCGATGCCGTAATCCGGGGCGAAGATCTTGCCGATCTGGGTGGGCTCGACGTCGACGTGGACGAACGTGCGGCCGGCGGTGTAGACGTCCAGCCTGCCGGTGTGGCGGTTGGCCCAGCGGTTGCCGATGCCGAGGACGAAGTCGGACTCCAGGAAGGTCGCGTTGCCGTAGCGGTGCGAGGTCTGGAGACCGACCATGCCGGCGTTCAGCTCGTGGTCGTCGGGCAGCAGGCCCCAGCCCATCAGGGTCGGGACGACCGGGGTGCCGGTCAGCTCGGCGAACTCCACGAGGAGGTCGGCGGCGTCGGCGTTGATGACACCGCCGCCGGCCACGATCAGCGGGCGCTCGGCGGCGTTGAGCATGCCGATCGCCTTCTCGATCTGGGCGCGGGTCGCGGCCGGCTTGTAGACCGGGAGCGGCTCGTAGGTCTCGGGGTCGAACTCGATCTCCGTCATCTGGACGTCGATCGGCAGGTCGATCAGGACCGGGCCGGGGCGACCGGAGCGCATGAGGTGGAACGCCTGCTGGAAGACGCCGGGGACCTGCGCCGCCTCCAGGACGGTGACGGCCATCTTGGTGACCGGCTTGGCGATGGAGGCGATGTCGACGGCCTGGAAGTCCTCCTTGTGGATCACCGCGGTCGGCGCCTGACCCGTGATGCACAGGATCGGGATCGAGTCGCCGATCGCGGAGTAGAGGCCGGTGATCATGTCGGTGCCGGCCGGACCGGAGGTGCCGATGCAGACGCCGATGTTGCCCGGACGGGTGCGGGTGTAGCCCTCGGCCATGTGCGAGGCACCCTCGACGTGGCGGGCGAGGGTGTGGTGGACGCCGCCGGAGGCCTTCAGCGCCGCGTAGAAGGGGTTGATCGCCGCGCCCGGCACACCGAACGCGTCGGTGACGCCCTCGCGCTTGAGGATCTCAACTGCCGCTCGGGCAGCGGTCATACGAGCCATCGAGTACTCCTGCCTCGGCTGTCGGATTCGCACGCCCGTCGCGCCCCGCGGTGAGCAATTCCGTATAGCGAAAGTTACTTTCTACGATCTGGAAGTAATGTAGGGGGGTGCCCGGGGGTCGTCAAGACATGGACGGGGCAGGACGCGGGCAGGCGGGAGGACGGCGAGGGGCACGTCCGTGCGCGGGCCCGGCCACCCGGCCACCCGGGAACGCGGGAGGGGGGCACCCGGTGGTTACCGGGTGCCCCCCTCGGGGACGGGTGGGACGGACTACCGCGCAGCGTGGCCGAAGCGGTCCCCGCTCGCGGGGAGGCCGCCCTGGCCCGGCTGGTAGGTGGTGACCGGGGCGGTCGGCTGACCGAGGGTCACGTTGGACATCGGCAGGGCGTACAGGGTGCCGTAGGAGCTCGGGCCGTCGGGCATGCCGACGTACAGCTGGGTGCCGGTGAAGTGCAGGCTGGAGCCCAGGCGGTGGTTGGCCCCCGGGGCGCCGGGGATGCCGTCGCCGTCGCCGGCCTCGATCCACTTGTCGTTGGCACCGGGCGCGCCGAGGAGCGAGAAGACGTGGACCGCGCCCGACTTGGCCGCCGTGCCGACGGCCTCGTCCGGGACGCCGACGGCCAGCTTCATCGTGGCCGCGGTGCTGACCGCGCGCGGCGCGGTGTTGACGGCGGTCACGGTCGCGCCGAAGTGGTCACCGGCCTCCGAGGTGCCGGAGACGTCGTCGTCGGCGGTGCCGGAGGAGATGCCGTAGAGCTGGGTGTAGGTGCCCGAGGCGGTGACGCGGAAGGTCAGGACACTACCCGTCTGCGCCTTCTGGACGTCGTTGACGGCCAGGGCCTCGCCCGGGGCGCCGACCGCGAGGATCGACTCGGTTGCGGCCGCCGCGCCCGACGGGCGGTAGGGGGCCAGGGCCAGGGAGGCAGCGAAGCGGTCGTCGGCCTCGGCGCCGCCGGAGACCGTGTCCAGGTCCTGGTCGAGGCCGAACAGCGGGGTGGGCCGCTTCTCGGAGTTCAGCTTGTGGGAGAAGACCGCGAGGTTGCCGGCCGCGTCGTCGCCGCCGATGTTCTCGTTCGGGGCGCCGATGGCGAGGTGGTTGGCGTCGGCCGCGAGCACGGAACCGAAGCCGTCGTTCGCCTCGACCGCGCCCGGCACGTCCAGCCTGTCCTGGTGGACGGAGACGTTGGTGCCGCCGCGCACGTACAGCGCCTCGCCGGCCTTGGCGGCGTCGCCGAGGCCCTCGCCCGGCACACCGATGACCAGGAAGGGCTCACCGGCGGCGGTGGTGCCGGCGGCCAGGGCCTGGCCCAGGAGGTCACCGGCCTCCGGGGTGGAGGCGGCCAGGGAGCCGTTGCCGGCGCCCTGCTGGAAGTGGGTGTTCTTGGTGGCGCCGGTGCCGATGCCGCCGGGGGCGCCGTGCAGGACGTCGGCCATGCCCGCGTCGTCGGCCTCGCCCAGCTTCTCACCCGGGGTACCGACGACCAGGTCGGTGCAGCCGTCCTCGTCGTAGTCGACGGTGGCGATGGCCTGGCCGAAGTTGTCGCTCGCCTCGGCGCCGCCCGGCACCCAGTCGATGTCCTGGTTGATCTCGGCGGTGCCCTTCCCGCCGCCGTACACGACCCGCACGAGACCGGCCTTGGCGTCGCCGCCGACCGTCGCGGCGGGGTCGGCGACGGCGATGTCCTCGACGCCGTCGCAGTTGAAGTCGGTGACGCGGTTGGCGCCCGCCTTGGACGCGACCCAGGAGGCCAGGTCGTCGACGCGGGTGACGACACCGGCGGTGCGGGTCTCGGCCGCGTCGATGCCGAAGCAGCCGGCCTGGTAGGAGCGGCTGGCGAGCGCGGCCAGCTGTGCGGTGCCGTTCACGGTGCGGACCAGCGGGCCGCCGGTGTCGCCCATGCAGGCGGCCACGCCGTCCTTGCCGGTGACGGTCGCGGTGGTGGCGTCGGAGGCGTCGACCGAGAAGGTGCCGGTGTGCAGGTTCAGCGGCGCCCACTCGGTCTTGCTGCGGCCGTAGCCGGCGAGGGTCAGCTGCTCGCCCGCGGTGGGGGCCGTCGTGCCCAGGGCGATCGGGGTGACGCCGGCGACCGGGCGGTTCAGCCGGGCCAGGACCACGTCGCGGTCGGCGCGGGGCACGAGTTCCACGACCGTGCGGACCGCACCGGCGGTGCTCGTGAGGTCGCTGCGGCCGATGGTCGCGGTGGTCTTCTTCTGCGGCTTGCCCGCGGGGACCGCGAGGCTCGAGGCGGGGTCGTCGGCGAAGCAACTGGCGGCGGTGAGCAGCCACTCGACGTCGACCAGGACGCCGGAGCAGCCGCGGTCGTGGTCGCCGACGACGATCCGCGCCGCGTAGGCGTGGGTGGTGTCGGAGGCGGCGGAGGCGGGGCCCGTCACGGCGGCGGCGGGGACGGCGGTCAGCACGGCCGGTCCCGCGGCCAGTGCTGCGGCCAGTGCGGTCAGCCGCACGGCTCTGGTGTGTCGCATCAGTGTGTTCCTCGGGTGGAAGATCCGGTTCTGGGGCGTTCGGCTGGGCGCTACTTGGAGGTCCTGATCTCCACGAGCAGGTGCTCACGGCCCTGCTCGTCCGCGCTCTCGCCCACCGGGGTCCAGGTGTTCTTCTCGATGTCGAAGGACTTCTCCTCGTCCCCGACCGTCATCTCGACCTGGGTGGCGTAGTCGTTGCCCTTGACGATGTAGACGGCCGGGATCTCCAGGGTCAGCCAGCCCGAGTCACCGACCGTCCTGAAGCAGATCGTCTCCGCGTTCCGCCGGGCCATGACCTGCAGCAGGCCGGTACCGCTGCCGCAGTCGGCCAGCGTGATGTGCCCGTCACCGCGCTTGAGGACGATGCCCCGCTCCGCGAGGATCTTGTCCGCCTGCGGATAGTTGAAGTCCTCCACCGCGTAGCCGGGAGCCTCGTCCGCCACCGCCACCGCCGGGCTGTCGGCCCCGCCCTGGGTCCCGGACGCCAGCGCGGCCCACGCCAGGGCGCCGGCGACTGCCGCCGCACCCAGGGCGCGCGCGATGAGCGTCTTCTTCCGGCGCGGCTTCGCCGCACCATCGACGTGTGCCTTCATACCATCCCTTTACTTGATTCACGTGTGACCGGACACCACATCCGGCCCCTGCGGGACCGTGGGCCCCGCGAAGCGCACGCCCCCACCGCCATCGCCCGCGGCGCCCCGCCGGACCGGGACCCCGGGTGAACACCACGCACCGCGAGCCCGCGCGGCCGGACACGGCTCCACGGGCCACGCGTTGACGGGTCTACCTGCATGTCCCCACGATCCGGCCGATGGGGCCGCACGGGGCCGGGAACCGGCCCCGACGGGAGCGGGGTTCCCGCGTGCCGACGGAAAACGCCGGGCGCGTCGAATCACTTGACGAAGACGCCCGCAATTCGATGCGATCCCCCAATCCCGGCGACAACGCGACCGCTCCACAATGGCTTCGGCGTCACCGCCCTCGTCCGGAAAGCATCGCTTCCGGAACTCACAGCTCCGCTGGGCCTGTCCATGTCACCTCCACCCGACCCCCCTTGTCCACTGGTGGAACTGGAGCAAAAGGGACGAAACTTGAAGGATTCGCGTGAGATCTGTCACCTGTTGCAAAGGTTGCACGACCCAAGGTGAAGAACCTGTGCAGATCAGCGGCCTTTATTCGCAATACGACTGACTGTCTGTCAACTCACGTTTTCCCCAATTGCTTTCCCCTTCGAAGCGCGTTGGAATAGTCCCGCCTATTGCGCACATTCGCTGTCAACAACACCGACGACGAGGACAACTCACTTATGCAGACGATGTTCTGGAGTCGCAGACGCCTCCTCGGCGCGGTCGCCGCCGCGACCGCCGTGGCCGCCGGCCCCCTGCCGCTCGCGTCCCCGGTCCGTGCCGCCACCGCGGAGGACGCGGCGGGTGACGCGCTCGCCCTGCCCGACACCGACCGGGCGAAGGTGGTCAGGGCGTGGCTGACGGGCGGCCGGGCCACCAAGGCCGCCGCGGCCTACGTGCTCCACGGCACCGACGCCGAGGTCCACACGTTCCTCACCGAGACGCTCCCGAAGGTCACGGTGGAGGACAACCGCGTCGCCATCGCCAGGAGCCTCGTCCGGGCCGGCAAGGGCACCCGCCGCGAGGCGGTCGCCGCTCTCGACAACGGCGACGCCGCCATCGCCGCCTTCCTGCGGGAGGGCCACAAGCCGGCCCTGCTGGAGGACCTGAGCGTGGCGACCTCCATCGTGTCGGCCACGGGCACCAAGGCCGTCCGGCGGGAGGCCTCCGCCGCGCTGGACGCCGGCACCCAGCAGGCTCTCGAGGGGTTCCTCCTCGACGGCCAGTACGACGCCGCCCTGGAGGACGCGCGCGTCCAGGTCTCCACCATGCTGGTCAGCGCCGGGCCCGAGGTGCGCAAGTACGCGGAACGCGCCCTGAGCGGAACGGCGTCGGACATCCAGTGGTTCCTCGACACCGGCCAGCACATCGCCCGCGCCCGGGACCAGGAGGCGGCGACCATCGCGGAACTCGTCGCGGTGGTCGAGCGGGAGGGCAAGCGCGCCCAGGCCGAGACCGACCTGGCCGTCGAGGCCTCCGAGCGGGCCCAGGCCGCCGCCCAGAAGGCCAAGGAGGCCGCCGAGAAGGCCGCCGCCGAGGCCGCGGCGGCCCAGCAGGACGTGCAGAAGTCCGCCGCGGCAGCCCGCAAGGCCGCGAACGCCGCGAAGGGCGCGGCGAACGCCGCCCGCGACGCCATCAGCGCCTCCAACGCGGCCGTGACCGCCTCCCGCCGCGCCTCGTACGCCGCCACGGCGGCCTCCCACGCCGCCGCGGCGGCCGGCAACGCCGCCTCCCGCGCCTACAACGCGGCCATCGCCGCCTCCAAGGACGCCTCCAGGACGGCGGCGGCCAAGAACGCCGCCGTCGCCGCCCGTGACGCGGCGGCCAAGGCCCAGTCCGCGGCCAAGGCGGCCGACTACGCCGCGGCCGCCACCGCCCAGTCCGTCAACGCCGGCATCGCCGCCGCGGGCGCCGCCCGCAACTCCGCCGCCGCCGCCCAGGCCGCCGCGCAGGCCGCCGCGTCCGCCGGTGCCGCCCAGTCCGAGGCGGCCGAGGCCAAGCGCCAGGCGGCCATCGCGACGGCCGCCGCCAACCGCGCCACCAACGCCGCATCCACCGCGCAGGCCCTCGCCAACACGGCCGCCTCCGCGGCGCGCACGGCGCGCGACGCCGCCAACTCCGCCGCCGCGCACGCCCTGAAGTCGGCCGACGCCGCCGACGAGGCCGTGAAGAACGCGGGCAAGGCCATCGACTACGCCAACAAGTCCACCGCGCACGCCGCCGAGGCCGTCAAGGCCGCCGACACCGCCACCAAGGCCGTGACCGACGCCATGGCGGTGGAGCAGGCGGCCCGGGAGGCGGAGCTGGCCCGCCTGGAGCAGGACAAGCTGCAGGGCATCGACGAGGCCCGCCTGATGGCCCGGATCGAGGCCGAGGACGAGGCCGAGTACGAGAACAAGCGCACCCAGGACGCCCAGACCGAGCAGGAACTCAAGGACCTGATCGCCTCGGCCGAGAAGGCCCTGTGGGAGACCGGCGACCTGGCGCTCGCCGCCACGCTGGGCCGCAAGGCCGCCACCGGGCTGCTGAACGCGAAGGGCGCGTGGACGCGGCAGGCGGCGCAGTTCGCGCTGGCCGGCAACGACGAGGACGTGCTCTCCTGGGTGGACCTCGACCGGTCCCTGGCCAAGAACCAGGACGACCGGGAGACCGTCCTGTACCTCGCGCAGATATCCAGCCCCGCCATCGCGGAGGCCGCCCACGCCGCCCTCCAGAGCTCCAGCTCGACGGCGGTGGGCGACTTCCTCACCTCCGGGGTCATCCGGGCGTCCCAGGACGACAACAAGGTCCAGATCGGCCGCATCCTCAACGACAAGCCGGGCAAGGCCGTCACCAAGGCCGCCAACGACGCGCTCGACGCGAACACCCCGGAGGCGTACCAGGAGTTCTTCAACCGCACCTACCCGGCCGCGGTGCGGGAGGACGACGCGGTGGCCACCTCGACGGCGATCGCCACCGGGGGCGAGTACGTGAAGGCGTACGCGGAGGTGGCCCTGGAGGGCCCCACCTGGATGCGCCGGAACTTCGTCCAGCACGTGCAGTACACGGCGGCGCAGCTCGACCACGACTCCGCCACCCATGTCTCCGCGATCCGCGGGGCGATCGCCGCCGCAGCCAAGATCGCCTACCAGGCGCAGAAGGACGCGGCGGAGGCGTCGAAGGCGGCCGCCGACGCCCGCAACGCCGCCGACAAGGCGAAGGAGTGGGCCGACAAGGCGATCGACGCGGCGAGCAAGGCGGACAACTACTCCCAGCAGGCCAAGGACAACGCGGCCGCCGCCGACCGCTCCGCGGCGGCCGCCCAGACCTCGGCGAACCAGGCCAGGACGGCGGCCGCGACCGCGCGCCAGGCGTCCCGGTCGGCGAACTACTCCGCGAACAGGGCCATCGACGCGGCCCGATCGGCACTTCAGTCCTCCTACAGCGCCCAGGCGTCCGCCGCCGCCGCCCGCCAGTCCGAGCTCCAGGCGGGCCGGGACAAGGCCGCGGCCGCCGCCGCGGCCAGCCAGGCGCACCGGATCGTCGCGCAGAAGCGCCAGGCCGAGATCGCCGAGGCCGCCCGCGAGGCCGCCGAGAAGGCCAGGCAGGAGCGGGAGCAGGGCCGGAACCCGGCCGACAGCGACACCCACGACGACGTCCACCCCGACGGGACCGGCTCCGGCTCGGGAGGGGAGGACTGGTGGTCGGACGCCGGCTGGTGGGCCGACGCCGCCAACAAGGTCAGCGTCGCCTCGGGCCTGATCGCCGCCGGCCTCGGCGCGGCCAGTCTCGTCTTCCCCCCGCTCGCGGCGGGCGCGGCGTTCTTCGGCTGGGTGTCGCTGGGCGCCGGAGCACTGGGCGCCCTCTTCACCGGCATCGAACACGGCTTCGCCAGCGGGGAGTTCGTCTCCTCCGTGGGCAACGCCGCCCTCAACCTGGCCACCTTCGGCCGGGGCAAGGTGGCGAAGCCGATCGTGAAGAAGGTCGCTCCCGTGGTCAACAAGGTCGCGGAAGAGGGCAAGGAACTGGTGTCCTCGGTGGCCGGCGGCCTGTCGAACCTCTGGTGACCGGCCCCGGCCACCCGCCACGCGACGGGTGACGCCCCCGCCCCGCCGATGACCGGCGGGGCGGTCCCGTGACGACGGCCGCGGCACGTTCCCCTTCGCCCAGTGGGCCGGCCGCCTCGCGGCACGCCCGCGGTTCCTCCAGGGTGAGCGGACCGGCGGCGGTCGCGCGGTCGAGGCCGGTACCGACGGTGTCGCCGAGCAGGGGGGGTCGTGCCGGTGCCGTGGGCGCAGGAGAGCGCGGTCACCGGAAGTCGTCCTCGTGGTACTCGTCCTGCGAGCCGGCCGCGGTGGCCTCGCGCAGTTCGATGCGGCGGATCTTGCCGGAGACGGTCTTGGGCAGCTCGCCGAACTCCAGGCGGCGGATGCGCTTGTACGGGGCCAGGACCTCGCGGGAGTGCTCGAAGAGGACCTTCGCGGTGTCCGGGCCCGGCTCCCAGCCCGCCGCCAGGACGACGTACGCCTTCGGCACCGCGAGCCGCAGCTCGTCGGGGGCCGGCACGACCGCCGCCTCGGCGACCGCCTCGTGTTCCAGCAGGGCGCTCTCCAGCTCGAAGGGACTGATCTTGTAGTCGCTGGCCTTGAACACGTCGTCGGCCCGCCCCACGTAGGTGAGGTAGCCGTCGGCGTCGCGGGCGCCGATGTCGCCGGTGCGGTAGTAGCCGCCGGCCATCGCCTCGGCCGTGCGGTCGGGGTCGCCGTGGTAGCCGGTCATCAGGCCGACGGGGCGGTCGGCCAGGTCGAGGGCGATCTCGCCCTCGTCGGCGCCGGGGGCGCCGGTGACCGGGTCGAGGAGTTCGACGCGGTAGCCGGGGCTGGGGCGGCCCATGGAGCCGGTCTTGAGGACCTGGCCGGGGCTGTTGGAGACCTGGACGGCGGTCTCGGTCTGTCCGAAGCCGTCCCGGATGGTCACGCCCCAGGTGCGGCGGACCTGTTCGATCACCTCGGGGTTCAGCGGCTCGCCGGCGGCCACGGCCTCGCGCGGCGGGGTGGCGAGGCGGGTCAGGTCGGCCTGGATGAGCATCCGCCACACGGTCGGCGGGGCGCAGAAGGTGGTCACCTCGGCCCTGTCCATCTCGGCCAGCAGGCGGGGCGCGTCGAACCGCGCGTAGTTGTACAGGAAGACGGTCGCCTCGGCGTTCCACGGCGCGAACAGGTTCGACCAGGCGTGCTTGGCCCAGCCGGGTGAGGAGATGTTCAGGTGGACGTCGCCGGGTTTCAGGCCGATCCAGTACATGGTCGCCAGGTGGCCGACGGGGTACGAGAGGTGGGTGTGCTCCACCAGCTTGGGCCGGGCCGTCGTGCCCGAGGTGAAGTACAGCATCAGCGGGTCGTCCGCGGCGGTCGGGCCGTCGGGGGTGAAGGCGTCGGAGGCCGTGTACACGTCCTCGTACGGCCGCCAGCCGGCCGCCGTCGTGCCGCCGGCCGCGATGCGCGTGTAGTCGCCGGGCACCTCGGCGAACTTGCCAGTGTCCTCGGCGCGCACGATCACGTGTCCCACCCGGCCGCGGTCGACGCGGTCGCGCAGGTCGGCGGGGCCGAGCAGCGGGGTGGCCGGGATGACGACGGCGCGCAGCTTCATCGCGGCGAGTGCGGTCTCCCACAGCTCGACCTGGTTGCCGAGCATGACGAGGATGCGGTCCTCGGGGCCGACGCCCCACTCCCGCAGCCGGTTCGCCACGCGGTGGGAGCGGGCGGACATCTCGGCGAAGGAGACCCGGACCTCGGAGCCGTCCTCCTCGACGATGTGCAGCGCGGTGCGCTCGTTGCCCTCGGCGATGACGTCGAACCAGTCCAGCGCCCAGTTGAAGTGCTCGGGGCGGGGCCAGGTGAAGCCCTCGTAGGCGGCGGTGTAGTCGTCGCGGTGTTCCAGCAGGAAGTCCCGTGCGCTGCGGAACAGCTCCGTGGCCGTCGTCATGTGTCCTCCTTCGTGCCGGACCTCGCCGGGCGGCTCTGCCATCGTGTCGTCCGTGACCCGGATCTCACCACCCTTTCCCGCAGACTGACCCGAAGACCGGGCGGAGGCGAGTCCTGTCGCCGGGTCTCGTGCCGCGGGCGGCTCGCCGCCGTGCGCCGTCGCCGACCGGTGCGCCCGGCCGCTCCGTTCCCGTCGCCCGTACGTCAGTGGCCCGTTGCCTAATATTGGCCCGCACACGACACACGGAGGGGGCGGTCACCGTGCGAGGGGACTTCGCGGAGTCTGCCGGCTGCCGCTCCGACGTGGTCATCGGACGGGAGGAGTCGTTCGGCGCGGCGCGTGACCAGCTCGCCCGGGGCGGCAGCGTGTTGCTGCACGGGCCCGCCGGGATCGGGAAGTCGACCGTGCTGCGGGCCCTGGCCGCGGAGTACGCGCGCACCGCGCGGACGGTGTTGCGCTGTTCGGCCACCGAGTCGGAGTCGCATCTCCCCTTCCTCGCCCTCGCCGACCTGCTGGGGCTGGTCCTGGACGAGGTGTCGCACGCGCTGCCCGCCGCCCAGCGCACCGCGCTGGAGTCGGCGCTCACCGGCCGCGGGGAGTCCACGCTCCAGCGTGACGGGCTGGCGCTGCGTCTGGCCGTGCTCTCCGCGCTGCGCGCGCTCGCCGCCGCAGGTCCGGTCCTCGTCGTCGCCGACGACCTCCAGTGGCTCGACCCGGCCAGCGCCGAACTCCTCGGCTTCGCCGCCCGCCGTCTGGGCGACACCCCGGTACGGCTGCTGTGCGCGGTGCGGACCGAGGGGCCGGAGACGGAGGGCGCGGAGTACGACCGTCATCTGCGCGCGTCGCCGCCGGACACGCGTCCGGTCCGGCTCGGCCCGCTGACCCGGCCGCAGGTGTCGACGCTGCTCGACGAACGCGGCTACGGGGACCTCCCCCGTTCCACGGTCCGCGACATCCACCGCACCAGCGGCGGCAACCCGCTGTTCGCCCTGGAGCTGGGCCGGGCGCTCGCCGAGAGCCCCACCCCGCCCAGGCCCGGCGAGCCGCTGCCGGTGCCGACCTCGCTGCGCGCCCTGGTCCTCTCCCGCCTGGAGATGCTGTCGGGCGAGGCGCGCCGCACTCTCCTGGTGGCCAGCGCGGGCGCCCGTCCCACGCCGGCCCTGCTGCACGCGGCCGGCCGGGAGAACGCCGAGGCCGAGACCGCCCGGGCGGCCGAGCTGGGGTTGCTGGCGACCGACCCGGAGGGCCCGGCCGTCCGGTTCGCGCATCCGCTGATCTCGGCCGCGCTGTACGCCGAGGCCCCGGCCCCGGAGCGGCGGGCCGCGCACGCCGCGCTGTCCACGGCGGCGTCCGATCCGATCGAGCGGGCCCGGCACCTGGCCCTGGCCACCACGGGGGCCGATCCGGAGGTGGCGGCCCGGCTGGCCGGGGCCGCCGCGCTGGCCCGGGACCGCGGGGCGCCGTCGGTGGCCGCCTCGCTGGGTCTGCTCTCGGCCCGGCACACCCCGGCGGGCAGCGCCCCGGGGCCGGACGAGCGCCGGCTCCAGGCCGCCGAGGACGCGATCACCGCCGGCGAGGCGGACCTCGCCCGGGACATCGCCCGCGAGGTGCTGACCCGGGCCGGCACGCCGGGTGAGCGGGTACGGGCGTGGATGGTGGTGATCGAGGCGGCGGGGCAGGCCATCGGCGAGGTCGACGACGTGTTCCCGCAGGCCCTGGCCGACGCGGGCGACGACCCCCGGCTGCTCGCCCTGGTCCACTACCAGCTGGCCTGGCGTTCTCTGGTGGTGCAGGGAGACTTCGCGCAGGGCCGTCAGGAGGCCGCGCACGCGGCCCGGCTGGCGGCGCGGGCCGGGGACCGGCGTGCCGAGCTGCTCGCGCTGGCGTTCCAGGCGCAGGCCGAGACGCTGATGGGGCATCCGGACGCCCCGGCGACCATCCAGCGGGCGCTCCAGGAGCCGCAGGATCCGCGGGTGGCGTGCCATCACAACGGGGCCATCTCGAGCCGTTTCCGGTGGCTGGTGATGAGCGACCGGCTGGACGAGGCGCGGACCACCGCCACCACCCTGCTGCGCGAGGTCCGGCGGCGCGGCATGGCCGAGAGCGAGGTCCACTACCTGCGTTTCCTCGCCGAGACCGAGCTGCACTCCGGGCACTGCGGCCGGGCCCTGGAACTCGCCCGGGAGTCCCTGACGCTGGCCCGGGACGCGGGCATCGCCGAAGGGGCGGGCGCGATGCAGGCCGCGCTCGCGGAGGCCGCCGGCGGTGACGTGCGGCGGGCGCTCGCGCTGGCGCGGGAGGCGGTGCGGCGAGCCGAGGAGGACGGTGACGCCGTCTACCTCTCGCGCACCCTGGCCGCGCTCGGCCACGCCCATCTGGTGGCGGGCGACGCGGGGGCCGCCGTGCGGGTGCTGCGCCGGGTGCGGGAGTTGGAGGCCGGGGCGGGCATCACCGACCCGGCGCGCGGCCGGTGGCAGGGCGACCTCGCCGAGGCACTGGTGCGGATCGGGGAGCCGTCCGAGGCGCAGGACGTCATCGAGGTCACCCGCGCCCACGCGCTGCGGCTGGGCCGCGAGAGCGTGCTGGCCGTGCTGGACCGGGCCGAGGCACAGGTGCGGGCGGCGCGGGGCGAACACCGGTCGGCCGTCGCGCGGTTGACGTCGGCGCGGGCACGGCTGGCCGGGCTCGGCTACGGTCTGGAGGAGGCGCGGGCCGTCTTCGCGCTGGCGGCGCTGCACGCCTCACGGTCCGGGCGGGCGCCGGTGTCCGCGTCGTACGACGAGGCCGCGCGGCTGTTCCGGCGGTGCCGGGCGCTGCCCTGGCTGCGGCAGGTGGAGGAGGCCGTCGCGGCGCGGGCGGACGAAGCGGTCCCGGGGCGGGCCGCCGTGGCGGACCCTCCGGCGGGTTCTTCGGCGGGGCCTTCGGCCGGTCCCCTGGCGGGTCTCGCCTCGATGGAGCGCCGGGTGGCCGCGCTCGTCATGGAGGGCGCGACCAACCGGGAGATCGCCGCGCGCCTGTTCGTGAGCGTCAAGACGGTCGAGGCGACGCTGACCCGGGCCTACCGCAAGCTCGGGATCCGGTCCCGGGTGGACCTCGTCAGACTGGCGGCGGGCCGGGCACCCGAGTGACCCCGGACGGGTTTGCCGGGGGCCGACCGAGGGTTTTCCCTGCCCGGCTTGGCTAGGGGGTTCCCTCATTGGGAGGCCGGTGCCGCCGGTCCTACCGTGAGGACGTGCCGCTCGCCCGGGCATACGGGGGTCTGTCCCGGGACCCCCGTGCCGGCGAGGGGCCGTGCGCGGACCGGCGGGATTCCTGAGTACGCCTCAGGCGCAAGACCAGGGGGCGTTGCGAGCCACCACGAGCGGCCCGCAACGCCCCCTCTCCATGCCGGGTTCCCACCGGGCGGCGCCGCCCGTCAGTCCCGTACGGTCCCGAAGCGGACGTCGTACGCGGTACCCGGGTGCATCGTCGCCGGCATCCGCTCCCCTTCGGCCGCGACCTCGTCGTGGCGGCCCGCCCGGCCACGGCCCGCCGTCGAGCCGGTGGCCGGGCGGGGACCGGCCGTCCGGGATTGGGGCGTCGGCGGCAGGGCACCCGGGGGCACTGTGCACGGTCGAGACAGGATCCTGGTGACCGGCTGGTTCAGCTTCCTGCACGGGGAGGCGACCGCCGGGGACGTGCTGGCGCTGCGGCGGGTGGAGGCGGTGCTGCGGGGCGCGGGGCTCGCGTACGACGTCGTGTGGAGCCCCGGGTTCCGGTCGGACGGGCACCACTTCGCGGACGTGGACCCGGCAGCGTACTCGCGTCTGGTGTTCGTGTGCGGGCCGGTGCACGGGCCGCAGGTCGAGGAGCTGCACCGGCGGTTCGCGCACTGCGTGCGGGTCGCCGTCGGCGTGTCCGTCGTGGACCCCGGCTCGCCGGCCGTCACCGGCTTCCACCGGGTGCTCGCCCGGGACGCCGCCGGCACCGGGCCGACCCTGGACCTCGCGGCCCGCGCGCCCGCGCTGCCCGCCCGGCCGGTGGTCGGCGTGGTCCTCACCCACGGGCAGCACGAGTACGGGGGGCAGCGGCGGCACGAGGAGGTCGCCGCGGAGCTGACGCGCTGGCTGGCCGCCAAGGACTGCGCACGTCTGGAGCTGGAGACCCGGCTCGACGCGCACGACTGGCGGCTGTGCGGCACGCCGGCCCAGTTGGAGTCCGTCCTGGCCCGGCTGGACCTGGTCGTCACCGACCGGCTGCACGGAATGGTCCTGGCGCTGCGGGCCGGGGTCCCGGCGCTGGCGGTGGACCCGGTCGCGGGCGGTGCCAAGGTGTCGGCGCAGGCCCGCGCCTGCGGCTGGCCGGCGCTGGTGGCCGCCGAGCGGCTGGAGGAGGGGCTGCTGGAGCACTGGTGGCACTGGTGCCTGGCCTGCGGCGGGCGGGACGAGGCCGCGCGGATCGGCGCCGGGTTCCGGGCGGTGGACGCGGCCGGGGACGCCGCGGACGGTCTCGTGGCGGCCTTGGGGGCGGGGCCGGCCGGTTAGTGTCCCTCGGCCGACTCCCTGACCAGGAGCAGCGCATGCTCGACGAGGTCGAACGGGCGCTGCGCCGCGACCGCCGGCTGGGCCGGCGGCTGGGCCGGCGGCTGCGCACGCTCCGCCTGGGCCGCCGCCCCGATGCTGCTCGCCCTGTCGGTCACCCTGCTGGTGACCGGCGTCGTCACGTCCGAGCCCGGCGTGATCCGGGCCTTCGCCGCGGTGTGGCCGGTGACGCTGTTCGCGGTGTTCCGGCTGTCGTGCCGGTGGACTCGGCAGTAGGCGGCGGAGTGTCTCGCGGCCGACCCCACGTCCCCTCGGCGCGGGGTCGGCCAGTGCGGTGGGATCAGCCCGTGTAGCTGCGGGCCGTCGACCCGCGCTGGGCGGGTTCCAGTGAGCGCAGGCGTGCCTCGACCTCCGGCGGCAGCACCCGGCGTTCGCGCAGGACCCACGGCAGGGCGGCCGTCGCCTCGGCGAAGGCGCGCAGGGACGCGGTGTCGCGGGGGACGGTGCGGGCCAGGTGGAGGGTGCGGCGCAGGGCGGGGCCGGCCGGGCGGCGCAGCCAGGTGAACCACAGGGTGTTGCGGATGCCGTGCGCCCGCCTGAGCGTCGGGTCCCGGACCACCGAGGGACGGTGATGGATCGTCAGGTCGTCCGCGTAGGTCAGCCACCAGCCGTTCGCCGCCATGTCGGCGGCGAGCAGTTCCTCCTCGCCGCCGAGCCACAGCCGGGGGTGGAAGCCGCCCGCGGCCCGGAAGGCGTCGGCGCGCAGGACGGTCGCGGCGGCCAGGAAGGAGCCGAGGGCCGGGCCGGGGAGCCAGTCCGGGCGGGGTACGGGCGAGTCGCGCAGTTCCGCGATGATCGGGTCCTCGGTGCCGTCCGGTTCGACGACGATGCGGGCGGTGACCGAGCCGACCGCCGGGTACCGGTCGAGCAGGTCGGCCGCCCCCGACAGCGAGCCCGGCGCCCACCAGGAGTCGTCGTCGCAGAAGGCGACGTAGGGCGTGCGGACCCGGCGGACCGCGAGGTTGCGGCCGACGGCGCCGAGGTTGCGGCCGGGGCGCAGGAGCCGTACCCGCGGGTGGTGGTGGGCGACGGCGGAGGCGGTGCCGTCGGTGGAGGCGTTGTCGGTGACGATCACCGCGGGTTTTTCCGGGAGTTCGGCGAGGCGGTCCAGGGTGTGCAGGAGTTCGGGGCGCCGGTTGTGGGTGATGACGACGACGGTGGTGCGGGGGTCGGTCACGGCGTCGCTCCGTTCACGCGGTCGTTCGTGTCCTGCGTGTCCTGCGCGTCGTGCGCGTCGTGCGCGTCCTGCGCGTCCTGCGCGTCCTGCGCGTCGTCGTTCGCGCGCTCGTGCGCGTCGCCGTTCGTGTCGTCCAGGAGGCGGGCGGCGCGCTCCACGTGGGGCGGCAGCGGCCTGCGGGCGCGCAGGGCGGCGGGCAGGCGGGTGAGCGTCTCGCGCAGGGCGCGCCGGGCGTGCGGGTCGTGGCGGGCGTCCGCGGCGAGGGCGCGGGTGCGGGCCAGCGCGTGTGGCAGGGGGCGGCGCAGCCAGGCGGTGAGGAGTTCGTTGCGGCGCACGACGGCCGGGCGGCCGGCCCGGGGGCCGGGGGCCGGGTGGTGGTGGGCGACCACGTCGGGGCAGTGCGTGACGCCCCAGCCGCGGGCGGCGAGATCGTAGGCGAGGAGGGTCTCCTCGGCGCCGAAGAAGAGCAGGGGGTGGTAGCCGCCCGCGTCGAGGTAGGCGGTGCGGCGGGCGACGGCGGCGCAGCCGAGGAAGCCGAGCACCTGGGTGCCGGGCAGGTCGGTGGCCGGGCCGAGGGGGGAGTGGGCGAGCAGGTCGTCGAGCGGGTCCGGGTCGTCGGAGGGGCCGACGAGGGTGCGGGCGGAGAGCAGGCCCAGCCGGGGGTGCTCGTCGAAGTACCGGGCCGCGGTGGCGAGGGCGCCGGGTGCCCACCAGGAGTCGTCATCGCTGAACGCCACGTACGGGGTATCCAGCGCGCGGACGCCGTGGGTGCGGGCGAGGGCGCCCCGGTTGAACGGCAGGGAGAGGACGCGGACCCGCGGGAAGTCGCGGGCCAGCATGGCGCGGGTGTCGTCGGTGGAGGCGTTGTCGACGACGAGGATCTCGGGCCGCTCGGGCAGGGCGAGCAGGTTCCGCACGGTGACGGCGAGGCTCGCGGAGCGGTCGCGGGTGGCGATGACGACGCCGACGGGGGCTGGTTTCGTGCGGTCGGGGTGCGGCCGTTCGCGGGTGGCCGGCAGGCCGTGGCCGGTGCCGTGGTTCATGGTGCCTCTCCAGGTGCGTCCAGGGCCTCGAGTGCGCACAGGACCTCTTCGGTGCCGATCCGCAGCAGCGCGGGGTCGGTCCGGTGGCCGTGCGGGTCGCCGTCCGGGCCGGGGTACCACAGGGCGCGGTGGCGGGGGTGGGCC
>NZ_JAGMUE010000372.1:2201-2994 GCF_019049165.1 Streptomyces sp. AC627_RSS907 | reverse complement strand
GCAGGCGTTGCTGGCGACGTACGGCCAAGACCGGGAGCGGCCGTTGTGGCTGGGTTCGGTGAAGTCGAACATCGGTCATACGCAGGCGGCTGCGGGTGTGGCTGGTGTCGCGAAGATGGTGCTGGCGATGCGGCATGGTGTGCTGCCGGCGACGTTGCATGCGGATGAGCCGTCTCCGCACGTGGAGTGGGCGTCGGGAGCGGTGGAACTGCTCACCGAGGCCCGGCCGTGGGAGGGCTCTGGGGATCGGCCGCGTCGGGCGGGTGTCTCGGCGTTCGGGGTCAGCGGGACCAATGCGCATGTGATTCTGGAGGAGCCTCCGGCGGCCGAAGGTTCTGGTGTGGTCGTGGCGGGTCTTCCGGTGGTTCCGGTGTTGCTGTCGGGTGCGGATGATGCGGCGTTGCGGGCGCAGGCGCGGCAACTGCTGGATTGTCCCGGTCTGGAGACGGCGGGGCTGATGGAGTTGGGCGCCGCGTCGGTGCGGCGGGCTGCGCTCACGCATCGGGCGGTGGTGCTCGCCGGTGACCCTGATGGGTTGAACAGTGGTCTGTCTGCGGTGGCTTCCGGGGCGGGGGGCTTGACCGGTAATGCCAGTTCGGGTCGGGTCGCGTTCCTGTTCACGGGTCAGGGTGCGCAGCGGGTGGGGATGGGCCGGGGGTTGTATGAGGCGTTCCCGGTGTTCGCGGATGCTTTCGATCAGGTGGCGTTGTATGTGGACGTGCATCTGGACCGTCCGTTGTCAGCCGTGTGGAGCGACGAGGAACTGATCCACCGGACCGGGTACGCGCAGCCC
>NZ_JAGMUE010000372.1:0-2038 GCF_019049165.1 Streptomyces sp. AC627_RSS907 | reverse complement strand
TTCGGTTGGTGAGGTTGCGGCGGCTTATGTGGCCGGGGTGTTGTCGCTGGAGGATGCGGTCACGCTGGTGACGGCTCGGGGTCGTTTGATGCAGGCGTTGCCGTCTGGTGGGGCGATGCTCGCGGTCATGGCCTCCGAGGCCGATGTGCTCGCGGAGTTCCCCGACGTCGATATCGCCGTAGTCAACGGGCCGGAGTCGGTGGTCGTGGCCGGGCTTGAGGCCGACATCGACCGGATCGCCGAGCGTGGTTGGAAGACGTCGCGTCTGCGGACCAGTCATGCCTTCCACTCGCGGTTGATGGAGCCGATGCTGGCAGAGTTCCGTGCGGTGGTGCGCGGGCTGTCCTTCAGCGAGCCGTCGGTGCCGGCGGTGTCGACGGTGTCTGGGCGGGTGGTGGAGCCGGGGCAGTGGTCGGATCCGGAGTACTGGGTGGAGCAGGTCCGGCGGCCGGTCCGGTTCGCCGACGCGGTCAGCGCGCTCGACGACGTCACCCGGTTCGTGGAACTGGGCCCGGACGCGGTACTGACCGCGCTGGTGCAGCAGCCGGAGACGGTTGCCGTTCCGCTGCTGCGCCGTGACCGCGACGAGGTCACCACCATGCTGACGGCGCTGGCCACCCTCCACGTCAACGGCGTGTCGGTGGACTGGTCGCCGCTGTTCACCGGGGTCCAGCCGGCCGACCTGCCGACGTACGCCTTCCAGCACCAGCACTACTGGCTGGAGACCCGGCCGGTGAAGGCAAGTGCTGTCGACCCCGTAGAGGCCGGATTCTGGGACACGATCGACCGCGGTGACCTGTCCACGCTCGCGTCCGAACTCGGTGTCGATCCCTCCGCTCCCCTGGAGAACGTGCTGCCGGCGCTCACGTCCTGGCGGGCGCGCGGTCGTGACCGTTCTCGACTGGACGGTTGGCGCTACCACGTCACCTGGCAGCCTGCGTCCGAGCCGGGCCCCTCGGCGCTGACCGGCACCTGGGTGCTCATCGGCACCGACCCGGTCGGACTGGCCGAGGTGCTGAGCAGCCATGGTGGCCGGGTCGTGACAGTCGATATGGACGAGCGGCACGGGCTGGCGCGGACGTTGCGGGGAGTGGCCGGTCCGATCGCCGGCGTGGTAAGCCTTGCTGCGCTCGACGACGCGCCGCTGCTCGACACGCTCGCTGTTGTTCAGGCGTACCTTGACGCCGAGTTGACCGCGCGTATCTGGTTGGTCACCCGAGGGGCCGTCACCGTGGGCCGGGCGGATTCCGGGGCGAGCCCGATCCAGGCTCAGACGTGGGGTCTCGGTCGAGCAATGGGGTTGGAGCACCCTGAGCGGTGGGGTGGTCTGCTGGATCTGCCTGCTGAGCTGGATCGGCGGGCTTCGGGCCGGGTTGCTGCTGTGCTGGCGGGCGTGCTCGGTGCGGAGGACCAGGTCGCGGTGCGTGGTGCTGGCGTGCTGGTGCGGCGTCTGGTGCATGCGCCTGCTTCACAGGGTGAGGTGTGGCGTCCGCGGGGCACGGTGTTGGTCGCGGGTGGGACCGGTGGGCTCGGGGCGCAGGTGGCGCGTTGGGTGTCGGAGCGTGGTGCTGAGCGGTTGGTGCTGGTGTCGCGGCGTGGTGCGGAGGCGCCCGGGGCGGCGGAGTTGCTGGCTGAGTTGCCGGGTGCGGAGATCCATGCGTGTGATCTGGCCGATCGGGCTGCGGTCGAGGCCTTGTTGGCGGCTGTGGGGCCTGTCGATGCGGTGGTCCATGCGGCAGGTGTCAGTGAACATGTGACGTTGGTCGACGCGGACGAGGCACACGTTCGGCGCGTCGTCGACGGCAAGGTCGACGGGGCGTTGCATCTGGACGCGTTGGTGGGTGATGTCGACGCGTTTGTGGTGTTCTCGTCGATCTCCGGTGTGTGGGGGAGTGCGGGGCAGGCTGCGTATGGGGCTGCGAATGCGGCGTTGGATGCTCTGATCGTTCGGCGTCGGGCGCAGGGGCTGTCGGGTACGGCTGTGGCGTGGGGTCCGTGGGCCGAGGTCGGTATGGCCGCCGATGAGGACACTGCGATG
>NZ_JAGMUE010000371.1:0-557 GCF_019049165.1 Streptomyces sp. AC627_RSS907 | reverse complement strand
TTGTTGGCCAGGACGGGGAAGCGGATGCGCTCCATCCGGGCCACGCCGCCGAGCAGCGAGTTGCCGGAGTGGACGACGAGCTTGGGCACGCCGGTGGTGCCGGAGCTGTGCATGATCAGCATGGACTCGTGCGGGGCGCGCAGCCGGGTCGGCGGGGCGTCGGCGCCGTCGAGGTCGCTCAGCGTCAGCGCGTCCTTGGGGGCGCCGTCGCCCAGTTCACCGAGGACGATCACCTTGGTGCCCGGGTCGCTCAGCTCGATGCCCGCCCGGGCGGCGGCGGCCAGCGCGGTGGGCGAGACCACCAGGACCGAGGGCTTCAGCTTGGCGATCATCGCGCGGTGGTTCTCCGGGGTGTTGGCCCCGGCGATCGTCGCGGGTATCGCCCCGAAGCGCGCCGCCGCCGCGGCGGCCAGCGTCATGTCCAGGTGATTGTCCTTGACAATGGCCACCCGATCGCCCGCGCGGGCCCCCGCGGCATAAAGCCGGGCGGAGAAGTCCCGCACCGTGTGGGCGAGTTGTCCGGCGTCAAAACGCGTGCCCTGATCGGGGGCTATGTC
>NZ_JAGMUE010000370.1:0-619 GCF_019049165.1 Streptomyces sp. AC627_RSS907 | reverse complement strand
CGGCTGGACGCTGGTCGAGCAGGCCGGCGAGTTATTCCCGGACGGTATTCCTGCGATCGCTGGCTGACGGCGAACGCGCCTACTACCTGTCCCACGCCCCCGCCAGTACCCCGCTGGCGGTGATCGTCCGGGCCGCCGGAGCACGCTGGCGATCGAGGAGTGCTTCCACGCCGCGAAGAACGAGGCCGGCCTGGACCACCTCCAAGTCCGTCACCATCCCGCCTGGTACCGGCACATCACCCTGGCCATGGCAGCCGTCGCCCACCTGGCCGCGATCCGAGTCACAGACGCCGAAAAGGGGGAGGCCACCGTGACCTGATCAGGCTGAGCGTGAACGAGATCCGCCGGTTGCTGAGCAAGCTCGCCCATCCCGTCCGGCACGAGACCAGTCACACCCTGTGCTGGTCACGCTGGCGCCGCCGACACCAGCACCGAGCCCGGCTGAGCCACTACCGCCGCCGTGGCCATCGTCCCCCGTAACCGCATCAACCGGCCTCTGCTGTGACACCCGATCACCCGTCGCTGGGACTACGAGGACATAGAGGGCAGTGCGGCTCGTTCGGATTCGGAGCAGAGGATGCAGAACTCGTTGCCCTCCGGGTCTCCCAACACTCAGAAC
>NZ_JAGMUE010000369.1:0-716 GCF_019049165.1 Streptomyces sp. AC627_RSS907 | reverse complement strand
GTCCAGGCCGGCCTCGTTCTTCGCGGCGTGGAAGCACTCCTCGATCGCCAGCGTGCTCCGGCGGCCCGGACGATCACCGCCAGCGGGGTACTGGCGGGGGCGTGGGACAGGTAGTAGGCGCGTTCGCCGTCAGCCAGCGATCGCCGGAATACCGTCCGGGCATACCTCGCCGGCCTGCTCGACCAGCGTCCAGCCGTTCCTACGCTCCAGCGGAGCCAGGAGACCGCGCAGATATTCACCCACCCGTCTACGCGGTTCCGACCTGCGGAGATACCGGCCGATCCGGCCGCGCAGCGCATCCAGCCCGGCAACCCGGCGGCGTACCTCGTCAACCGTGATGTCCCCGCCCATGACCAGCGCGACGACCAGCCGTATCACCGGTCACACCAACGGCGGCTGCCGTACTAACCGGCCTGCTGGCCGTGTTCCGACTCCGGAAAACGGAGCCCGTCGGCGTTGGCCGTCCACTCGATACCGCCACCCACGGGGCGGAGAAAGGCGACACGTTTTCCGTCGACTTCGGGGTCAAACAGGAGATCTTCCACGTTGTGAACCGATTGCAGCACCCCGATCCGATCGGTGAACGGGTCGTACACACGCTCACCCGGCTTCGGTCCGTGATATCCGGAGTCGGTCATTCTGATGGTCATGCGTCCTCTTTCGCATTCGCGTCGTGGTCGTAAGGAGGTTCGAGTGAGTTCGCGTATCGGGATCGT
>NZ_JAGMUE010000368.1:0-602 GCF_019049165.1 Streptomyces sp. AC627_RSS907 | reverse complement strand
CGTCTACACCGCCCTCGCCCTCGCTCCCCAGCGGGAATCGCCCGCTCGCTGGCCCCAGCCTCCCTCGGCAGCAGGCCCTGCCCGGGCATACGCCCGCCCCATGACTCCGTGAACCGGGACCGACGAAAGCTTGTATGTGATGCGCATGTTGCGGCCAATGGTGCGAGATGAAACGGCTCGCCACCCTGATCTGGCGGGGATCTTGCATGGCCTGGTCGAGACGGCAGGCCCTTTGACGGAACGGGTCACCGGCTTACAGCTGTGCCACCCGCCGCGGTTTCGCATTCTCACCCCGTCGTGGTGGCGAGCGGAGGTACGCCAGCACCTCGCACAGGTGGACGCTCGTGATCTGGCCGAGCACCCGCCGGCGAGGTCAGTGGCCACGATCTGGCTGCGGCACGTCGGCCGCCGGGGATGGCTGCGATGGTCATGGTTACTGACCCCGGCCACGACGATCACCAACACCGCGGGATTCAGCGAAACCCTCATCACTCCCGAGGCCCTGCGACACGCAGGACTGCTCGCCGATGAAGAGGCCCTGGGCACCCTGGTGGCCCGCGAGTTGGCACACCGCCTACGGCTTGCCCACATCGCGGGAGACC
>NZ_JAGMUE010000367.1:26122-41249 GCF_019049165.1 Streptomyces sp. AC627_RSS907 | reverse complement strand
CGAGGACGATCCCGCTTGGTTCGCCTCCGTCGCGGTGCTGGACGAGGGCAGCTACGAGATCGTCCGGAGTGACACCAGTCGGCGTGAGCACGACGTCGCCACCCAGACCAGCATCAATCAGATCGCAGGCGACCTCATCAAGTGGCTGGCCGCCCGCGCTACCTAAAACACGGCCTAGGCACACCCCACTGACAACGCCGTCACAAGGACGGCTCCGCAGAACAGGGCCCGCGAGTGGCCTTGTGTGCCATGTGTCCCGTCAGGCTGGGGAACGACGGATACCGTGCCCAGCTCGCCTGCTGGACGGGCGCCCGGGTGCTGCTGCGCTCGCGGCAGGGCACGGACGACGACGGCCGCGTTCCCGGAGATCCGGGCCGCCGCCCTGGCGCAGCTGCCTGACGACACCGGCCTGGACGGCGTCACGGAACCTTCAGCCCAAGCTGGCCGTGGCGGCCCGCTTCCCGGCCGCGACCGTCAGGAGAAGCCGCCCAGCCGTGCGCCTCCGATGGTGACTGCAGCCAGCACCGCCAGTACGACGGCCGCGATGCGCAGTCTCCGCTCCAGGGTCCTGGCGCGCCTTTGGCGGCGATTCAGTTCCGCTGAGGGGTCCCACCGTTGCTTCTCCGCCTCCCAGCTGTTCATGCCAGCATGCCGGTGATCGTCTGGGCGGCCACCCCGGCCGCGGTCTGCCCGCCCACGGACCCAGCAGCCTGGGCCGCGAGCGAAGCGAGCCTTCGCAGCCGTCCCTGCTCCACCCTGTTGGTGGCCTGGATCTCCTCTTCGGCCAGGGCAGCTTCCGTGCGCAGTTCGCCTGGCTCACCGCGCAACAGTACGAGCGCTTCGATCAGTTCAGGCGTGGCCTCGAAGAACCGCTCCGACCGGTGGGTGGCCCGGGCGTCAGGGCCTGAAGCCGCCGCACCCCCGGTCATCCGTCCGATGGCGATGCCGCCCGGGAGTGGTGTCACGACGGGGGCGGGCAGTGCACTCGCGTCGGCCGGCCGGCCGATCTGTCTGCCGGATTCCTCGGCCTCCGCCCGCAGCCCTGCGGCAACGGCTCCTCCGTAGAGCTCACCGATCACGAGGCCGCCCGGCGACTGCGCACCGGCCGGACCCTCGTCGGCGTCCCTGTCGCGGTCGGCGCCCGCCGCACCGTCACGTCCGTCCGTATTCCCGCTCACACTGCCTCCCTGTTCCGTGTTCCTGCGCGTGCTCGTCGCCTCTTCAGAACCGCTGCCGTCTCAGGACGCGGCCCCTCGCCTGGCGCAGTCCACCGGCGGTTCGTGCTCGGGCGCCTTGCCCCGCCGCCACCGCGCCCCCGCTCATCGCCCCGATGTGGATCCCCCCGTTGCTCACCTGGATGACTTGTTGCTCCAGTTGCCCGGTGTCGTAGCCCTTTTCCCGCAGCACTCGGAATGCCCCGGTGGTGATGCGCTCCGCGAGCGCCTTGAGATAGCGGTTGACATCCATCTCCCGGATCGGTGACTTCTTGTACGCGGCCGCGAGTTCGCGTACCGAGTCCGAGGCCCCCTCGGACGGGGTGTCCCAGCCGTTCCGGCGCTCGAACCGTCGCTTCACCGACATCATCGCGTCACCCGCTGAGCCCGCGACGGAGAAGATGGCGGCGACTCCGGAGGCCGGAGCGGCGAGCAGAGCTCGTACCACCGAGGACGCCGGCAGGTCGGGGCGTTCGGCGATCGCGTCGACGAGCTCGAACTCCGGCTGCAACGGATCCATGACGTAGAGGCAGACCTCCAGCGTCAGTGACTTGCCCTGGGTGTAGACCCGCACCAGAGCAGTGACCATCACCCGCTGATCCCAGGCGCCGATCCGGGCCCAGAGGTAGTGCCGCCGGGCCTCGCCGCCTTCTTCGACCGCCTCGCGGAGGTGCCCGTCCGTAGCCGCCTGCCCATGGTCGACCGAGTCCCTCGGCGGCCCCGCCGGCAGGTAGACCAGTTCGTCGATCTGCACCTCCCTGAGACGGTCCACCTTCGATCGGGGACCGGTGTCCGCGCGGAATTCCTCCAGCTCGTCCCGAAGGCGACCCAGCACGTCGGCGGTGGTGAGCGGCTCGGCATCGGCGTCCGGCTCGCGCTTCAGGTCCATCACGATGGGCGTGGGGTCCAGCACCGCCCGGCCCAGCCCGGCGAACCCCCGGTTCGCGTCGTACAGGACGATCTTCGAGTCCTGTTCCCTCTTGATGACCTCCCCGACATCCCGGAGCCACGCGGGCCCCGTCAGCCTCTCCGGGGACCGTTGTTCGAAGGCATTGGGGCGGAACTGATCACGCATGGTCCGCTCGACGATGTGGCGGTGTACCCACACGGGGACGGCCAGCAACAACGGGAATGCCACCGCCACCCAGTGGGCGGGGTTTCTCAACACGGCGACGAACGCTGTCGCCCAGTAGGAGGCCAGCACGTATCCGGGGCCGACCACGGCGAACAAGAACCGACCTCGCTGTCTGAGCGCCAGGCCACTCGGCTCGTACACGCTCCTGCCACGACCCGGAATGCTCCCTGTCAACCACAGCAGCAAGCACACGATGCTGTAGTTGAACACCCAGAACCCATTGTCGATTTCACATACGGGCCAATCCGCCACTGCTGTGATGGAATCGTAGGGAAGCTCGAAAACGAACGTGAAGACACTCAGGAAGTCCCAGCTCGAATCTCCGCCTTCTCTGCCCACTCCGTTCTTCGCTCCGCAGGCGAAAGGCGCGTGCGGGAGGAGTAGATCTGCCAGTGCGAAGAGCGCCCACACCACGGCGACCCAGATGCCCGTTGTCCGTTCAAGTCTGCCGGCCCGCCTCGCGTTGGCCAGCACCGCGAAGACATCGACACCGGCCGCTGGGGCAAGCGCCCTTTCGTCGTGCCTGACGAGCAGGTTCACGACACGACGCCGGAAGCGAGCGGAGAGATAGGGCCCTGCGCACAGGAGTCGGGTGGTCTCGGTATCGGGGCGTGATGCGGGAGATCGCGACGGCCCGTCAGGAGGCGGTGAGCAGGAGGGTAATTGAGCAGGAACTACCACAGTGTCGTGACCTCCTTGTGTCAGACGACCGCCATCTTAGTGCTCCTGCAGGATTTTGCTGCCTGACCTGCGGGTTTCGCTGGGCGGCTGGATTGTAGCGGGCCGCGGAGTGGTCAGGGTGGCCTTCGGTGGACCGGCCCTCGATCGTGCGACAGCGCCGCAGGCAGTGACAGCGGCGGGCGACTGCTTGGCGTCGTCGGCGCCAGTTCGACCAGCTCAGCGCGTGGTGTCGTCCTCGGCGGCCATGCGGGTGCGGCGGCCGGGGACGTGGCGGCCAGGAAGGCGTGCGCCAGCATGGCCGGCCGCGGGCCGGCACCTGGGAAGCCGACCTCGGACTGGGGCCGGCGGTCGCGGTGCCCGGCCCCGGAATCCCGGTGGTCCTGCCGGCACGGGCGCCCCGGGGGCGGTTGGTGCTCATGCCGCGCGGCCCCGGTCACCCGGTGCCGCTCCCCGGCCCTCCTTCCGGCACACCGGCGCCGTCGCCGGAGCGCGGAGCGCCCCAGGGGTGGGCGCCGGAGCAGGGCAGCGGGCTCCGTCTCCTCGTCGCGTTCGCCGACGTGTCGCCGCGACAGGCACGGGCACGCCGATGCGCCCATGATCGGACAGCAGAGCACGATGCCGGACCGGACGCTTGGAGGAATGCACGTGGACACGGACGGACAGCGGGACACGGAGCGGCTGCACTGCCTGGTCACCGGGGCGTCCGGGTACATCGGCGGACGTCTGGTGCCGGAGCTGCTGGAAGCCGGCCACCGCGTCCGGTGCCTGGCCCGCTCCCCGGGCAAACTCCGCGACCACCCCTGGGCGCAGGACGCCGAGACGGTCGGCGGCGACGTCACGGACGCCGGCTCCGTCGCCGAAGCCATGCGGGGTATCGACGTCGCGTACTACCTGGTGCACGCCCTGGGCACGGGTTCCGGCTTCGAGGACACCGATCGCCGCGCGGCCCGGACCTTCGCCGAGCAGGCGCACGCCGCCGGCGTGCGGCGGATCGTGTATCTCGGCGGACTCACACCCCGTGGTGTCCCGGAGGAGGAACTTTCCCCGCATCTGCGGTCCCGGGCCGAGGTCGGGCGCATCTTCCTGGAGGCACCCGTACCGGCCACCGTGTTGCGGGCAGCGGTCGTCATCGGCTCGGGATCCGCGTCGTTCGAGATGTTGCGCTACCTCACCGAACGCCTGCCCGTCATGATCACCCCCAGATGGGTGCACACCCGCACGCAGCCCATCGGGGTACGCGACGTGCTGCGCTATCTCGTCGGCTCGGCCACCATGCCCGCGGACGTCGACCGGGCTTTCGACATCGGCGGACCGGACGTCCTCACGTACCGGGCGATGATGCACCGCTACACCACCGTCGCCGGACTGCGTCGGCGGGTCATCGTGCCGGTGCCGGTCCTCACTCCGGGACTGTCCAGCCACTGGGTCGGTCTCGTCACTCCGGTGCCCGCCTCCCTCGCCCGGCCGCTGACGGAGTCACTGCGCCACGAGGTCGTCTGCCACGAACACGACATCGCCGCCCATGTGCCCGATCTCCCCGGCCGGCCCCTGCCCTTCGACGATGCCCTGGCCCTGGCACTGCGCCGGGTGCGCGAGGCGCAGGTGGCCACACGCTGGTCGTCCGCCGCCGTACCGGGAGCACCCAGCGACCCGCTGCCCACGGACCCGGACTGGGCGGGCGGCAGCCTCTACCAGGACGAGCGCCGACTGCTGGTGGTCGGTGCGTCACGCGAGGCCCTGTGGAAGGTGATCGAGGGTGTGGGCGGCGACAACGGCTGGTACTCCTTTCCCCTCGCCTGGGCGGTCCGCGGCTGGCTGGACCGTTTCGTCGGAGGCGTCGGCCTGCGCCGCGGACGCCGCGACGCGGCCCGCCTCCGGGTGGGTGACTCGCTCGACTTCTGGCGGGTCGAGGAGATCGAGCGCGGCCACCTGCTGCGTCTGCGTGCGGAAATGCGCCTGCCGGGTCTCGCCTGGCTCGAGATGTACGCCGAGACGGACGCCGAAGGCCGCACCCGTTACCGGCAACGCGCCTTGTTCCACCCGCGCGGCCTGCTCGGTCACGCCTACTGGTGGAGCGTCTCCCCGTTCCACGCCGTCGTCTTCGGCGGCATGGCCCGCAACATCGCCCGGGCCGCCGCCAAGGCATGAGCGCGCACAGGGCCCGGTCCCCCGCCGACCGAGTCCGGCACGCCCGCGCCGGGCGGAACGTCCGGCGACGACACCACCCAACAGCACCGCTTCTCGGCACCAGGAGCAACGCCATGACCGTCGCGGTCGTCCTGTTCACCTCGGACCTGCGTCTGCACGACCATCCACCACTGCGCGCCGCACTCGCGGCGGCCGACGAGGTGGTGCCCCTGTTCGTACGCGATCCGGGTGTGCACGACGCGGGTTTCGACGCGCCCAACCGGAACGCCTTCCTCGCCGACTGCCTGGCCGACCTCGACGCCTCACTGCGCCGGCGCGGCGGCCGGCTCGTCGTGCGCAGCGGGCCGGTCCCCCAGGAGGTCGACGCGGTCACCGCCGAGTGCGGGGCTGCGGAGGTGCACATGGCGGCAGGGGTCACCGGGTACGCCCAGCGACGGGAGGAGCAGCTGCGTGACCGCCTCGGCGAACGCGGCGTGGCACTGCGCGTCCACGACGCCGTGATCACCGCCGTCGCTCCCGCACGGGTGACGCCGGCCGGCTCGGACCACTACGCCGTGTTCAGCCCCTACTTCCGCCGCTGGTCCGGCGAGCGACTGCGGGACACCTGCCCGGCACCGAGAACCGTGCGTGTCCCCGGCACGGTACCCGGCGAGCCGCTGCCGTCCCGCGACACGCTGTCCGGCATCTCGCCGTGCCTTCCCGCCGGAGGGGAGAAGGCGGGACGCGAGTGGTTCTCACGATGGGCGCACGCGGGTCTGTCCACGTACGGGGAACGGCACGACGACCTTGCGGCTGACGCGACCTCCCGGTTGTCGCCGTATCTGCACTTCGGTGCCCTGTCGCCGGTCGAGCTCGTCCAGCGGGCCCGCGCGCACGGTGGGCCCGGGGCGGAGGCGTTCGTCCGTCAGCTGTGCTGGCGCGATTTTCACCACCAGGTGCTCTCGGCGAGGCCCGAGGCGTCGTTCCGGGACTATCGCACCCGGCACGACCGGTGGCGGAGCGAGAACGAGGCGTCCGAGGACATCGCCGCGTGGCGGGAGGGCCGCACAGGCTATCCGGTCGTCGACGCCGGGATGCGGCAATTGCGTCACGAGGGCTGGATGCACAACCGCGCGCGCCTGCTGGTGGCAAGCTTTCTGACCAAGACGCTGTACGTGGACTGGCGGATCGGCGCACGGCACTTCCTGGACCTGCTCGTGGACGGCGACATCGCCAACAACCAGCTCAACTGGCAGTGGGTCGCCGGAACCGGCACCGACACCCGTCCCCACCGCGTCCTCAACCCCGTGCTCCAGGGCAAGCGTTACGACCCGAACGGCACCTACGTACGACGATGGGTGCCCGAACTGCACGACGTGGACGACCGGTACGTGCACGAGCCCTGGCGGCTCCCGGAGGACCGCCGCGCCCGTCTCGGCTACCCCGAACCGCTCATCGACCTCGCCGACGGGCTGGCCCGCTTCACACACGCCCGCGGTCGCGACTGAGGAGCGGCACATCGTGCACCGGTTCCTCGGCGACCGGTGCCGACCGGTGCCGCCGTGGCCGACCGGTGCCGCCGTGGCCGATGGCGCCAGGGAAGTCATCAGGACGTGTCGGGGCACGCCGACGGCTCGGTGCTGCGGACGGCGGACCCGCTCGCCGCCGACGGCTGGGACGTCGGCCTGCCGCGGTGGGCGGACACCGCCGCACGTGCGGCTCCCGCCACCCGGGCAACGACTCGCACCGGCCCCCGTGCGATCCCCCCGGCAGGCACTGCCTCGACGGTGTGGACTCGGGTGTCGGCGGCGCGCGGGCCAAAGGCCTACAGGGCTCCGGGACGGGCCTTCGGCTCGAAGACGTTCTGTGGGACACCCGGCTGGGAGGTGGACGTCTGGCGCAGTACCTGTGCCAGGTCGCGGTGGATCCGGTCGGCTTCACCACGGACCTGGACGGGGATGTCGCCGCGTTCGGCGACGAGGCGGTCGTAGACGGGGGTCTGCTGGAACACGGTGGGGCGGTTTCCCTTCAGCGGACGGTTCGCCGGACGGGCTCAGCCTACGGGCCCGGTGTTCGCGCCCGCTGCCCCGGGCGGGCGTTCAGGTCGGGGCGGGCGCCCTCGGTCGCGGTGACGGCCCTGCCGGCCGCCGGTGCCTGGTTCCTGATCGGGATGCACCGGCAGGACGGCGCCGGTGTCACCGAGCGCGTCGTGACCACCGCTGCTGCGTCCCTCCCTCGCCCTCACCGTCCTGTCGGTCACCGGACCGCTCCTCGCCCTCACCCCCGTCCTGTCGGCCACCGGACCGCTCCTCGCCTCCGACCAGTTCTTCGTCCTCACCAGGGGCGGTCCCGACAACAGCACCGTCACCGTCGGATGCGGGCCGGCAGCGTCAGAAAACCGAGTTGACGGGTGCCGAGTCCCAGAGCAGGTTGCCCGGGGCGGCGGGCTTGAACGGGGCCGCCGTGTCGCCGGTGCCCGCGTAGAACTTGGCGCCCGAGGTTCCGACCGCGTAGAGGTCGGCCCGCCCGTCGCGGTCGGCGTCGCCGATGCCGACGAGGTGGGTGAAGGCGCCCCAGCCCCCGCCGATCCTCGTGCGCGGGGCGTAGGTGCCGTCGCCCTTGCCCTCGTACAGCCACAGGACACCGGCCTTGTCGCGGGCGACGAGGTCTCCGGCGGAGGTGCCGGTGATGTCGCCCGTGGCGGTGAGCTGGTTGTACACCTCCCAGCCCGAGCCGATCTTCTTGCGCGGTGCGAAGGGCGCGCTCGTGCTGCCCGTGCCCTTGTAGAACCACACGTCGCCGGCGGTGTCGGTGGCGGTGAGGTCGGACCTCCCGTCGCCGTCGAGGTCGCTGCCGCCGGTCATGTTGGTGTAGATCTGCCAGCCGCCGCCGATCTTCGTACGGCCGGCGAAGGTGCCGTTCCCGTTGCCCTGGTAGAGCCAGAGCACGCCGGTCTTGTCACGGGCGACGAGGTCGCCGGCCGGGCTGCCGGCGATGTTCCCGGCGGCCTCCAGCTGGTCGTAGATCTGCCAGCCGCCGCCGACCTTCACCCGACCCGTCGAGTACGGCTGCGGCGCGGACGCCACCTTGGCCGAGTCGTCGCGCCACAGCACGCCCGCGGCGTCACGGGAGAGCAGGTCCGGTGTGCTGTTGTCCGTGTAGTCGTGCGGGCCGGCCGTGCGGGTGACCTTGAAGGTGCCGGTCCGCGCGAGGTCCGGACCGATTCCGTTGAGCGGGGAGGCGGTCACGTCCCAGACGTAGTCGCCGCTGGGAGCGAACTCCTTCATGCCTTGGGCGTTGGGGAGCATCCCGTCCCAGCGGAAGTCGACGGATCCCTTGCCCTCGTAGGTGGCCGCCTGCGCGAAGTCGTACCGCACGCTGCGGCCCGTGCCGACATGCCGCACCGTCACGGAGCCGCGGGCGTTGGTCCGGGAGAGCACCCAGCGGAGCATGGCCTGACCGTCGTTCTTGTCGAGGTCGACGACCGGAGCAGTGGGCCCGGTGTACAGCGTGAGCGCGGTCGGCTCGCCGGTGCTCGCGATGAGCGTGGCGGTGGGCTTTCCGTCCGCCCCGCGGACGATCCGGTAGACCCCCTCGCCGTGGGCGACCGTACCGCCGCGCACCAGGAGCGCGCCGTCGGTGGCGGGGACGGTGGACGAGGCGTGGTCGAGGAGCTTGACCGTGGATCCGTCGACGAGGTTGACGGCACCGAGCGCGAAGCGCGCGGACGCCTCGGTCGCGGCGGCGCCGCCCGGGGCGGCGTACGTGGCCCAGTCGCCCAGGACGCCGATGTGCGGGCGGACGGAGTCGCCCAGGTCGGCCGCCTCCACGGCCGGCGAGCCTTCCGAACCGCCGCGGGTGGCGTACATGAGCTTGGCGTGCGCGGACGTCGGGGCGTCGACCCAGACCCAGCGGTCCCCGGAGAGGGCCGTGTCGGTGTCGTACGCGGACACGCCCACCTCCCGCTTCTCGACGACGGAGGCGGTGGCGACGTCCACGACGGCGAGGTAGGAACGGTCGGTGTCGGCGTCCGCCGAGACGTAGCGCACGAGCGCCGAGCTGTCCGACAGGGCCTCGACGCTCTGTACCCTCGAGTTCGGCGTGAGGCCGGTCACCTGCCTGTTGCTGCCCGCCTGGTTCCCCTCGCCGATCAGACGGAGCTGGCCCGTCCTGCTCTGGCTGTCCCAGGACGAGAAGACGAGAGTCCTGCCGACCACGCCCTTCCAGGAGAGCCGGGTGTCGGTCTGGTTGACGACCGCGGGGTCGCTGCCCGGCGACGACATGTCATGGAGCAGGTACCGGGTCGTGCCGTCCTCCTTGGCTACGACCGTGTCGGAACCGCCGCCGCGGTACCCGCTGTACCACTCCGGGAGGTCCGTGGTGGTGCCGTCGACGGTGCTGGTCCAGCGGTAGTACGTGTGGTCCCATCGGCGCTCCACCGACAGGAACCCGGTCGGACCGACACTGAGGATCTGGTCGGTACGGGGGATGGAGATGACGCCGTCGACGGCCGCCTGCGCGTCGGCGGATCCGGCGTCCGCGGCGACGGCAGCGGCGGTCACCGCCGCGGACGCGGGCGCGGTCGCGAGACTCCCACCGACGGTCACGGCCAGAACGGTGGTGACGGCCGCGACGAGCTGGCGTCGGGCGGGACGAACATGGGTCAAAGCGGGTTCCTCTCAAACGACCGGGCGCGCACCAGGAGCTGCGCGCCCGGTCAGACTCTTGATCACGCCGGAAGGTTGTGCCGGGTGGCGCTGTTGCCGGGCCGGCGGGGATGTCGCCCGGGCGAAGTGGTCGGGCCGGCGGTGTGACACTCGGCCGCAACCGGCTCCACCGCCTCCAGTACCGGGCCGGCACCCTCGACGGCTTCATAGCGGGCACCCGCCTGGAACGGGCCGACGCGATCTTCGAACGCCTCGTGATCCGGGGGCGGAGCCCCGAGTCGCCCTGCCCCCGGGGCCTGCCCGGCCGGTGCGGTACCGGAGAGGGTCAGCTACAGCTCACGTGGACCACGTCCGCCGCGTGGTGAGCGTCCGTGGGGCCGTTGGAGTTCCAGTCCTTGCCGCGGTCGTGCAGCACGACCGACAGGCTTCCGCCGCCGATCCTCACGTTCGGGGCCTCCACCCACTGCCCCGGGTGGTCGACCTGGTCGATCCTGAAGCTCGCGAGCTGCGCCCCGGAGGAGCCGCTGCCGGCGTGGACGGTGTAGTAGGACGGGTTGCCGCCGACGTGCCGGATACCGCCGGAGCCGGGGATGTGCACCCTGACGCGGCAGGTGCCCGCGGTGTCGAAGCCGGTGTCGAAGGACCAGGTCGCGTAGTTGCCCGCGTCGTTGTTGTCACCGGACATCGGGATCGAACGGTACCGGCCGCTGCAGCCGTTGGACGAGTAGCCGCCGACCGCGGTCGTCCACTGGTCGTCGTCGTTGGCGACCTTGGACGAGCCGTGCTCGCGGTAGGAGGTGCCGGAGCCCGAGCAGTGCGGGCCCTCATAGGCGGAGAACGACCGGCTGGTGGTGGTGGAGTCGGACCTGGAATCCGTCGTCGGTTTCCCGGCAGGCGCCTTGGAACCGGGTTCCGACTTGGTGGTCGTCTCGCGGGTCCCGGTGGGTGACGGCGCGTCGGCCGCCTTCTCCTTCCCGGCGGAGTCGGCGACGGCGTTGTTCTGCGGCCCGGGGGGCACGTTCGAGGCCGTCTCGTTCTTGCCGTCAGGGGTTTTGCCGGCAGGGGCCTTGACCACCGGAGCCTTGTCCTGCTCGGCGCTGGGCACGTACCCCGACGGGAAGGTGCTCGGGCCGGTGTACCCGGCCGCGTGGCCGCGGCTCTTGTCGTCCTTCGGATCGTCGCCGGATACGGCACCGATGACGAAGGGGGTGGCGAGGAGGATCACTCCGCCGATCGCGGCGGCGGCGACCATGGGGCGGGATATCCGGTTCGGGTCCCCGGAGGCGCCGGTGGTCCCGGTGCCCGGGGAGCCGTCGCCCGAGCCGCTGCCGGACGCGGCCGCGTCGGTGGCGGCTCCGGTGCGTCCGGCACGCAGCCAGGAGAAGCGGGGCCTGGAGGCCGCCGCGGCCGGAGCAACGGCTGTGCTGCCGGTGGTGCCGCTGGTGGCGGTTGCCGTCGCGGCAGGCCGGGCAGAGGATGCCGTCGCCCCTTCGGAAGACGACGGCTCCTCGGACGACGACGTTTCGGACGACGGCGTTTCGGGTGCCCCGGACTCCGTCTCCCCCTCGGCGCCCTCCGGCTCGCTCTCCGTCCTGGTGGCCTCCGGCGACGTGGAGGCACCGCTCCCCCGCAGCGCGGCGGCGACGCCCACCGCGGTCCCGGGCCCGGTTTCGGGCTCGGGTGCTGCCACCACCGCGACCGCGGCCCCACCCTCGGCTTCGGCTTCGGCTTCGGCTGCGGATGCGGATGCGGTCTCGGGTCCGGTCACCGGGTTCGCTCCGGGCTTCTTCTCCGGCGCGGCTTCCGACTCGTCCGGACCCGCGCCGATCACACCGTTGCTGACGGACACCGTGGCACGCGCCGTCGGCGCCCCGGCCTCCTCTGGTCCGGACCCACCGGCACTGCCGGGGGTACCGCTCTGCGACTCCGTGACTGCCACTGGTGCCACTCTCTCTTTTCGTCATCCGTCGTGCTGTTGGTGGTGGTGCGGTCATGCGCCCGGCGGGGGTCCGGGCGGTCCGGGCGGTACGGGCCCGCGCGTCGCCGCCGTCTCGTGCTCGACCCACTTCCGTACCGCCGCCGGTCCCGCGTCCCGGTCGCCGGCGTGCAGCGCGGCCAGGTCCTCGTCCGTCGTGTGGTGGTCCGCCACGTAGTCCCAGAACCGCTCGATGTCCTCGGCCGTCACCATGAGGTTCTTGGTGTCCACGGCCGTCACCACGAGGTGTGCCATGTCCTCGGCGGTCACCGTGAGTTCGTGGAACCAGGCCAGTTCGCGGGGGTCGAGACCGAGGCCGTCGAGTCGCTGCCTCACCAGGTCGGCGGAGACGGCCGGATCACCGTGCCAGAGCAACCCCCCGAGGGTCCATCCGTTGCCGACGACGAGATTCGGGATGGTACCGAAGAGCTTGGGGTCGATGCCGAGGCGGTCGGCGATCTCGAGCACCGAGAGGGGGTCGGGCGACGCGTTCGTAGCCGGGTCGGTGAACATCGCAGCCGTCTCGCGGGCGTCCTGGTACCGCTGTTCCAGCCGCGTCGTCAGCGGGAGGGGGCCCGCTTCCCGGCCGGGGCCGTCGATGTAGACACGGGCTTGCTCGGGCCACATTCCGAGACGTTGGACCAGGAGCGCGAGCGGGCGGGGGTCCGGACCGCCGGGGAGCGCGGCGGTCGGATCGTTCAGACCGAGCCGCCACAGCGCCACGGCACGCGTCAGATCGCCCAGGGTGAGCTGATCCAGCGGCAGTTCCACGGAGGTGGGGATCTCGGCCCACTCGGCGAATTCGCCCCGTGCCTCCTGTGCCGTTTCCGCGGCGCCGAACTGGACCGCCATCTGAGCGAAGTTGCCGCGCCAGTGCTGTCCGGCGAACTGCTCGGCCATCTCCTCGACGGTGCTCCCGGTCTCCCAGAGCGGCCGGGTGTGCACACCGAACACCGTCGGCTGGTCGATCAGGGTCGCGGTCATCACCATCTCCAGCCGGCGCGGGTGCACCCCCAGCAGGAGGGCCTGGGCGACGACGTCCTGGCGGACCGCCCGCTGTGTCCGCTGGTCCCAGGAGGTGAGCAGGTCACTGTCCGGGCCCGCCTCGATCAGGCCGCTCAGCGTCTCCCCCCGGTCCTGCAGATGGGCGGCGAGGTCCCACCAGTGCTCGACGCCGATGCCCCGCGCGCTCATCCACCTCATCAGCAGCAGCGGGTCCTCGGCGCCCAGCCGGTCGGCGATCAGGTCCAGGTGGTCGAGGACGACGAGCGGGTCTCCGAAGCCGCGCAGGAGCGCGGCGACGCTCGACACGTCCTGGGGGTCCACTCCCAGCTCCTGGCCGAGGACGAAGAGATGCGCCGGGTTGACTCCCATGCCGGCCGCCGCCTCGGCGAGGGGTCCGTCGGGCTGCCACAGCGGCGGCACGCCGGGCCCTTCGTCGGTGTGGATGGTGTAGTCGGCGATCCGCCACACCCCGTCGGCGCCCTGCTCGTGACGGATCTCCAGCCGGACGCCCGGCACGGGGAACGCCTCCAGCACCACCACGCCGGGGCCCTGCCGTCCCTCGACGGGGCGGGCGTGCAGGGAGTGCTGCAGCGCGGCCAGCCGTACCCGGTCCGGCGTCCAGTCGCCCCGCAGGTTCTCGGGGATCGTCAGGTCGCTTCCGGCGCCCGGGTGGAACAGGCGGCCGGTGGCACCGACCAGGTCCTGCGCACTGTGGTCGCGGTCGGCGTGGGGCGCGAGTTCCCGGGCGGTGTGCAGCTGGACGAGAGCGTCGACACCGGGCTCGTGGGTCAGCGGGCTCGGTCCGTGGAGGTCGAGCACCGCCGAGGTGGCGGCACGCCAGACGGGCGTGGCGAGCGTTCCGGCAGGTGGCCTCCACTGGTCCGGGCCGAGGGTTCGCGGGGCGGAGAGGAACATCGCGCCGAATCCGGGGCCGAGCAGCGTGTGGGCGTTCCTCACACCCGAGGACGCCGCACGCTCCAGCAGCTCGGCGTCGGGTCCGTCGCCCGTGTCGTCGTACTCGATCGCGAACCGGAGTTCCGCCGGGCCGAGCCCGGGGACGTCACCGAGGGGCAGCCGGGCGCCCCGGATCGACTCCAGCAGGAAATCCATGCCGTTGTCCCGCGGCACGTGCAGCACACGGACGATCTCGGTTCTCTGTTCGCCGTTGTGGCGCAGCACCCGGTTCATCCGGTAGTGGGCCCCGTCGCCGGTGCGGAACTCGATGTCGTGCGCCTCGGCCAGCACCACGGTGGACGTGTGGTCCCCCGCTCCGGACTGGTGCCAGGACGGCCGTACCCACTGGTGCTCGCCGTCGAGGACCTGCCCGTGCATCGGCACGTTCTCGATCACGGCGTGCCAGATGTGGCCGCCGGAGGGCAGGAGGGTGAAGGACCCGCGCGCGAGGGCCTGTTGGTGGCCGGCGCGGATGTATTCGTCCATCCGCCAGCCGTTCCATCCGTCCGGGAAGAGGGTGTTGAGACCGGTGACGCCGTCGGAGAGGGCGACGGCCGGGCCCGGGGAGACGAGGGGGGCGCGGACGGTCCCGTACATCGAGTGCCGCAGTTCGAGAGCGAAGGTGCCGGCCCGCCATGTGAGGTTGCCTGCCGTGGTGGTGCCGAACGGCAGGTGGCGCACCGCCGGTCCGCCCATGGGGCCGGCATCCTCCCGTCCGCCGGTACGCAGGTGACCGCCGATGCCGCGGGACCGGTCGCCGAGTGCGATGAAGTCCCACAGCCGGTGGGTGGCCAGCGGGGCACCGCCCTGGGCGAAGGGGGTCGGGTGCGGTTCGTCGGCCGGGTCGGCGAACAGGGCCGGGGTGAGGTCATCCTGTCGGAGCGACGGCTGGAAGTCGGTGATGGTGCCGTCGGACAGGGCGTGACCGCGGATGCGGACCCCTCGGTGGACGCCCTCGAACTCGCCGTCCTGCCGGATGTTGCCGCGCCGCAGCTGCTCGCGGTGGACGTGTTCGACCGCCGCGGCCACCTCCTCCAGCGACCAGTGTTCGGGGAACATCATGACGGGCCGGTTGTCCGGGCCGCCCCCGGCCGCGCGGTAGGTGCCGTTGGGGTTGGTGCCGTTGGGGTTGGTGCCGTTGGGGTTGGTGCCGCCCAGCGGCTCGGGCCGCAGGCGTCCGGTGGTGCCGACGGGCGCCAGGAGGCCTGCCACACCGGTGGCCGGATTGCCGCGCAGCACCCGCTCGGCGACGTCGAGCGGCAGGTGGGACGGTACGTCGTCGCGCGGGCCGGGCTCCAGCCCGGCGTCCTTCCACGCGGTCTCGATCGCCGATCCGATCAGGTTCAGGTCACGGGGCATCAGCCGTTGG
>NZ_JAGMUE010000367.1:17730-26050 GCF_019049165.1 Streptomyces sp. AC627_RSS907 | reverse complement strand
GGGTTGGTGTCGGGCTGCCCGTAGCGGGTACCGAAGACCGGGCCTCCCATGAGGGCCCGGTCGGTGTAGACGGGGCGCAGGGTGTTCGAGTGCTCACGGTAGTAGTCCCGGGGACCGAGCAGATGGGTCAGCTCATGGGCGAGGACGGCGGGGCTGTCGCCGGGCAGGTTCCACTGCCGTGCCTCCATGCGACCGCCGGGCTCGAAGGAGAGGTCGACGAGGTGGACCCCGTTGACGGGGCTCTTGAGGTAGCCGCTCTCCCAGCGCTCCACGGGCACGTCGGCATCGGTGAACTCCACCGCGACATGGAGCAGATCGCCGTTGGGGAGCCGGTAACGGGGGGAATTGAGGTAGGTGTCGAGAGCACTCCTCGCGACGCGCCGGGCGGCCTCGGCGAGGTGCTCCTGGCCGGCCTCGTGGAGCAGCTTGACCGAGAGGGTGACCTCGGCTCGCACGGAGCCGCCGGGGAGCAGCACGCGGCGCGCCCGGAAGGCGCGGCTCGAGATCGGTCCGAGGTAGCCGAAGCGCTCGTGCTTCGTCCAGCTCGGGGGCAGGACGTCGACGGTGCCGAGGACCACCCCCTCGGCGGTGTCGTTCCCGCGCCAGGTCTCGACGTGGGCGGCGGCCACGGCGGCGGGCAGGTTCCGCCACGCCCGGACCGCCGCGTGCGGTGTGGCGCCGAGCGTCTTCTGGTGGACGAGGTAGTGGGCGAAGGAGTCCAGTTGTTCGGTGCCGATGGCATCGACGTTCCGGTTCCCTGTCCCCGGCTCGGCCAGCAGGGCGAGGTCCGCCGTGGTGAAGCCGTGGTGCGCGAGGTCGACGCGGAAGGAGGCCGCTGCCGCGTCGATCGCCTGGGGGGCCGCGGCGTGCCGGGCGAGATGATGTCCGAGCAGTCGCCCGAAGGGGCGCAGGGCGGCGGCGTCGACGGCCAGGTTCCGGGTGAGGGCGTGGGCGTCACCGAGTCCGGCGCCGAGGGCGGTGGCGAGGCCGACGGCCTGGGCGAGACTGCCGTCGGCGAGGAAGTGGGCGGCGGCGGCGCGGAACTCCGCGAGGGCCGCCCCGCCCGTGGTGCCGGCGGCACCGGCGAGTCGGGCGAGCGCCCGGACATCGACGTCGGCGGGGAGGCCTTCGAGGCGGTGTCCGGATTCGAGGTACCAGCGGGCGACCGCCTCGCGCACGTCCTCGTCGGTGGTGCGGCCGAGGTGTTCGGGGCCGCCGTTGGCGGCGTGCCAGGCGCGGAAGGCGGTGAGGTCGGGGCCGCGGCCCGGCCCGGGGGCGGCCTCGTGACCGGTTCCGGTGTCGAGGCCGGGGCCGTTCACGGCGCCGGTGGGAATGCCGAGGTCGTTCACGGCGCCGGTGGGAATGCCGAGGCCGTTCACGGCGCCGGTGGGAATGCCGAGGTCGTTCACGGCGCCGGTGGGAATGCCGGGGCCGTTCACGGCGCCGGTGGGAATGCCGAGGTCGTTTACGGCGGCCGTGAACCGCGCGGCGTCCTGGAGGTTCCGCAGCCGGGCGACGGCGTCGGGGTGGGCGTCGAGCCAGGCGGCGATTCCCTCCGGGCCGGGGCCTCCGTTCTCTCTGACGAGACGGACGACGTCGTCGGTGTTGTGCAGAGCGTGTGCGCGCAGGAGTCGTTCCAGGTGGTCCGGCTGTGTGCGCAACCAGTACGCGGCGTCGAGGACCGAGTCCGGCGTTCGGTGGACGGGCGTGGAGAACCAGTCCACCACCGCGTCACGTATGCGGTCGTGATCACCGCCACCGGCCAGTTCGGCGAGCGTGGAACCGCGGCGGGCCAGATGGTCGTCGAGGGACTCCCAGTGGGAGCGGCCGAAACCCAGTTCGGTCATGTACTGGTCGAATGCGTGGAGCCCCATCGCGGGCAGGTTCAACCGGTTGCCCAGAGCGGCGAGTTCGTCGTCGATGTCGATGGTCCCGGCGGTTTCGTCGCCGCCCCGGGTGGGCGGGGTGAGCACGTCGAAGATTCCCTGGGAGACGGCGTGGTCGTCCGCCGTACGGACGGTTCCCCCGCCACCCGTCGTCTGGGCGGCCGTGTTCTGCGACGGCGTCGGGGACGGAGCCGGATCCGGATCCGGAGGGGACGTCCGCGCGTGTTCCCGCGTCCCGGACTGCTTCTGTGCCGGCGCCGGGACCGGCGTCCGCGTCTCGGTGTCCGGCCGCGTCGGGGGCGGGGGCGGCGTCGGCAGCACCGTTCTGTGGTCGACGTACCGGTACGTCCTGCCCTCCGGGCCGGCCTTCAGATGCAGCAGGACGCCCCGCTCCCTGTCCCCCGGCTTCCCCTCGCCGCCGCCCGGCAGGAAGGTGTGCAGTTTCCCGTCGTACGCCACGGTCACCGGCACCTTCCACAGGGCCGCCGCCAGCGCCGGGTAGAGGTCCGCCGTGCCGTGGCCGGCCAGCGTCTCGCGGTCGCCGTCCCGGCCCGCGGAGATCTCGGCGAGCGTGCGGCGCTGCTGCTCCGTCAGCGCCTCCCTCGTCGGCGGGAGGGCTCCGTCGCGGTCCTGGAACTCCCGCCCGGCCTTGGTCGTCGGGTCGAGGAAGGACAGCAGTCCGGCCTTGGTGACGTCCGCTGCGGTGAACGTGTCCGCCAGGTCCGGCGGCACCATCGCGGCCAGCTCCGCGAAGCGTCTGGGCGTCTCGTCCGGTGTCCGCAGTTTCCCGGCCAGCTCCTGCCACAGCTCCAGGCCGTTCGCCCCGGCCCGGTCGGGGTGCACGCCCCGCCGGAACCCTTCCGCCAGGGCGTGGAAGAACCCGCGGCCGTCGTTCTCGACGTCCACCAGGGGGTGGGTCGTACCGTCGATCGTGATCGTGACCGGGGTGCCGCCGTCCTCGTTCTCCGAGAACTCCTTCTTCTCGTCCTCCGGCTTCGGCTGCGGCTTGTCCTCGTGGCCGTACTTCTCCCTGAACCTGTCGGCCGCGGCCTGGACGTCCGGGCCGTCGCGGAAGATCGGGTCGGTCAGCCGGCGGATCTCGAAGTAGTGGTTACGGGCCTTCTCCACCGCCTCCGCGAGCTTCTCCAGCGGCTTCGTGAGCTGGTCCGACGGCGCCGTGAGCTCGTCCAGTTTCGCGGTGAGGGCGTCCAGTCTCGCAGTGGACTCGTCCAGCCTCGCCTGATGGAACTCGCGCTCCCCGGGGTCGGAGCGGAGGTCGCGTTCGATCGCCTCGTGCTCCTCCTTCAGTTTCCGGTGCTTCTCCCGGTACTCCTCGACGCTGTCGAGTTCCTCCCGCAGTCTCCGGCGCTCCTCCCAGTATTTCTTGTCGCTGTCCTCCCACGCCTTCTCGGCCTCGGTCAGCTTCTGGGCGGCCTTCTCCTCCGTTTCGATGAGCTGCGTCAGCCCGGCCTCGTCCGCCTCGCCGGTGGCCCCGGCCTTCGCTCTGGAGCGCCGGTCCAGCCCCAGTTCCTTCACCCGCTGGTCGCTCAGCCAGACGAGGACCGTCGCCTCGGTCCTCCCGGACTGCAGGGCGGCCGGGGCCGTGAACGGCCGGCCGGCGGTGCTGTCCTTGATGTGGCGCTTCGCCTCCGCGGCGAGGTGGAAGGTGGCGGGGACGGCGTACAGATGGCCGTGCCCGGCGGGCGGCTTGAGGTTGCGCCGGGTCTGCTCGGCCTGTCCGATCCGGTGCGTCTCGCCGGCGCTGTTGCCGACGCCGGCGCCGGAGACACCGGGGGTGACGAGCACGTTGCCGCCGGCGTCCGCGCTGCCGGCGGCACCGGGCCCCGCCGTCCAGGTCAGGACGGTTCCGTCGGACATCTCGCCGCCGGTGCCGGTGCCGGTGAGGTCGTCCAGCCTCACCTGGCCGCTGACGGCTATGCGGCGCGCGTTCGTGAAATCGAGGTGGGTGGCCAGGGTGAGGGTGGCCTCGACCCCGCCGACCAGGCTGTTGTCGGAGACGGTGACGGCGTGCCGGCCGCTCTGGGCCGCGCCGGAGGAGAGAGCGGCGGTGAGGGAGGGGTCGTCCAGGGCGGTGCCGAGCGCGTCGGCGCCGGAGCTGCCGGTCTTCACGAGGTCGCTCGCGCGCGTGGCGTGGTTCACCGCCTCGGTGAGCGCGTCGCCCTCGTACGTGTGCTGCGCGGTGTGGCCGAGGTCGTTGCGGTGGGCCCGGGAGACGAGCAGTTTGCCGAGGTCCTGCACCTGGTCGGCACCGATGACCTCGTGGATGTGCAGGCCGCCGTCGCCCGTGCGGGCCTTCTCGGCGTTCTTCTTCGTGGTCTCGGCCAGCAGGTCGGCGGGGTTGCCGCCGCTCTTGGGCGGATCGATCGTCACCGCGGCCTTCGGCCGCAGACTCGGGGGCGTTGCCGTGGGCGTCGTCGGAGATGCGGTCGGGGACGACGTCGAGGGTCCTTCGCCGTCCCCGTCCGGCTCCAGCATCAGGTACGACTCCGACGTGGTGACGGTGGCGTTCCAGGTGACCGGGTCGATGACTTCGCTGCCGTCGGAGTAGGTGACGGTGACGGTGGTCTTCCAGTCGGTCCTCAGCACCGCCTTCGGACCGGGAAGGGTGGTGACCTGGGTGGTCACGCCCGAGACGGACTCGGTCGCGGTGACGGAGTCCCCGGCGCCGGCTCCGGCGCCGGCGGTGGGGCCGCCCGCGCCGCCCGGGACACGCACCAGTTCACCGCCGTTGACGCCGTGCGCGCCGGTCTTCGACGAGGAGACGGAGTCGTCCTGGGCCGTGGCGCGGTTCGCACCGAACTCGTGGTCGCCGAACAGGGTGTCGACGATCTCGGGTTCCCCGACGCGTTCGTGCCGGACGGTGACGGCCACGTCCCTGCCCAGGACGTTCAGCTTCCGGACGTGTGCGAGGGCGGAGGTGCGTCCGCGGGCCGTCAGCGGGCTCCCGCTCTGAATGGCGGACCGGCCCGCGCGGGCGGACACCATGGCGTTGATGGTGTGCCGGGTCTGCTCGGCGATGCCCGCCCTGTCCAGGGCCTCCCCGAGTTTCTTCAGCCCGGCGGCGTCCTGCGGTGCGGTGTGTGCGAAGGCGCCGCGGCCCGCTCCGGCGAGGTCGTGCCGGTGGCGCCATTTCTCCCTGGCCTTGGCCTTGGCGTCGGCGTCGGCGGTGACCTCGGCACCGGTGGCAGTGGCCTCGGCACCGGTGTCCGTGCCCGGCACCGGGCCCAGACCGTCGTCGATCAGCTTCGCCCTGATCGCGTCGCGTTCCCGGATCAGGCCGACCCATCCGCCCGGCTTCCGGATCACCGGCGAGGAGTCGGTGCGGTGGCTCCCGAAGGGGCGGCCGAAGAAGCCCAGCGACCTGTGGCGGGTGCCGATCCGGTAATCGGTGTCGCCGACGACCAGCACCCACCGGTCGTTGCCCATCACCTGGTTGAGGTCACGCGTCGAGGTGACGGAGGACCCCTTGGCCGAGGTCCGGAACTTCTGCAGCCAGGTGCTGGCCGTTCCGCCCTGGCCGGTGAGGTGCGTGACGCCGGCCGTCTGCACACCGGCGAACATGCCGGTGGTGCCGAGCGAGCCGCCCCACGACCCGCTCCGTGAGTAGCCGAACGCCTGCTCCAGCGCGGTGTTCATCTCGGGCGACGCGGTGAACGAGGTGCCCACCACCGTCAGGTTGTGGCGGGTCCCGGCGAGCGAGACGGACTCGTCCCCGGCGAAGAAGGTGCCCTTGTCGTGCAGATTGCCGACGCTGTGACCGCCGGGCGAGAACACCTGGTCGGAGAAGGCGGTGAGGGAGTGCTGTCCGAAGGCCCGCCGGATCCGCTCGGACATCACCGCCCCCGCGTCGGTCAGCTGCCACGCGTTCCCGGACGTCTTCCCGGCGAGGGCGAGCGCCGGGCCGAGCAGGTTCTGATCGGCCCGGACCGAGAGGGTGATGGCGGTCAGCCCCTCGGAGAGGATCGTGTCCGGCTCCGGGATCTCGACCCCCGATGGCTCGCCGGCCTGCGTCTTTCCGGTGAACCGGTCCCGGTCGGCGTCCGACATCCCACTCGCCTTGGACAGGGCGTCGGGCACGCCGAAGGTGAACGCCACCCGGTGGGAGGCGAGGGGGACGGACCTCTCCCCCTCCCGGACCTCGCCGATCCCACCCAGTCCGGCGTACTCGCCCAGCCGCCTCACCGCCCGGAAGTGCGAGTCCGCGCCGTACCGTGCCAGGGCCCGCATCCCGCCCAGGGTGAGCGCCTGCATGAGCGGCTGCGGAAACGCCGAGCGCTGGATCTCGAACGTCAGCTCGCCCGTGAAGTCGTAGTGGTCGGTGCCGGGCCCGGGCACGAACAGATCTTCGCGGGTGGCGGTCTCCCCGGACTTGACCTGTCGAGTGGTCGTCCGGCCGCCGCGCGCGCCGATACCGCCGGTGCCGGCAGCCTGCGGTGTGCCCAGCGCGTCCTTCGCGTTGCCCCGGGCGGAGAAGGTCCCCTCCAGGCCCAGGTTCCAGGAGTGCGTGACCTGGTGGGCGGTGTCGAACCGTTCGCCGCCGCTGGTCGCCTCGGTCGGGGTGCGGCGGTTGCTGCCCGCGTAGGTCGGGTTGTTCAGGTCGGCCCGGATCGTCAGCGTGTAGCCGCGGTCCTTGGTGAACGTCGAGCCGAGCAGAGGGACCCGGATGCCCTCGGCGGTGGCCGCCTGGTGCATGCCCTCCCGCAGCGCCTGGTCGGAGAGGGCCGTCATCAGGCTGCGGGCGTTCGCCACGGCGAGGGCGGAGGTCCTGCCGCCTGGGAAGAGCCTCTTGAACCAGGAGCGGTGCTGTCCGGCGGCTCTCACCTGGTCCCGGGTCGCGAGGGGCAGGCCGGGATCGGCCTTCTTCAGGTCGTCGAAGAGGGAGTCGAAGAGCTTCTCCCCGGTGGTCCGGCCGTCGTTCGCCGCCGATTCCGGATTCCGCCGGGGCATGTCGACGTGGATCTCGCCCGGCCGCCCCGGCCCGAGCAGGGACACCTTCCCGTCGCCCCAGTAAGCGGGCTTCCCCGGTTCGTTGACGCCGACGCGCAGGCCGTCCTGGTTGTCCCAGCCGGCCAGTCGCTGGGCCTCGCCGAGCGGCATCCGGACCAGGCTGCCGACGGTGAACGTCTCGTGCGTGTCGTCCGGCATCCGCACCGTGACCTTCGATTCACGCAGTACGAGCACCGTCCGGACGTCCTTCGGGGAGCGCTCGGCGTGCTTGACGCCGGCGGGGCCGCCCAGGTTGGCCGTGTTGCGGGAGGAATGGCTGTAGCCGAACGTCAGGCCCGCCTGGACGCGCGGCGCGGCGGCGGCGTCCGAGAAGCCGGTGGGGTCCAGCTGGGCGCCCGCGAACAGGGTGGCGTCGAGGCTGTGGTCGCGGTGGACACTGCTCTCGTTCTTCTGCGTGAACTGGCCGGAGTCGCGCAGTTCGAAGTCGGTGCCGGCGTCGATCACCCAGTGCCGGTGGGGCACCGGCCGGTCGACGGTGACGGTGCCGGACGCCGATCCGTCGGACGTGTGCAGACGCAGCGGCGGTACGGGGCCGCGGCCGGCGGTCTGGGTGAAGTGCTCGGCCGAGAAGTAGGTGACGACGGCCTTGTAGTTGTTGCTGCCGACCGGCGAGTCGGTGTGCTGGAGCACCCAGTCCGTCATCGCGTCGAGGCCGAAGTACGACTCGGTGTGTTCGATGCCCGCCCGCTCGCCGGACTCCGTGGTGAACTTCAGCGGCACGCGGTCCTTGCGCGGGTCGGGCCGGGTGCTGGTCGTGTGCGACTCGGGGATCCGGACGGTCAGGCCGTCCTTGACGGTGTGGGTACGGGCCTCCGGGGGCTCGGCGGACTCGGTGGCGGGGACGTCGTGGAGCGTCAGTTCGTAGGTGACGTCGGTCCTGATTTCGACGGACGCGCCGTGGCTGCGGGTCTCGGCCTGCGACAGCAGCTGGGTGTTGAGGTTGTGGTCCCGGCCGGTGGCCATCGCCGGGGTGACGGTGATCCGCCCCACCGCCCCCGCGCCGACGACCGCGGCGGAGACCGGTGCCCGGACGTTACTGGACTCGGAGTAGGACAGGCCCTCGGTCTGCTGGGAGCGCTGGACGGTGTCGAGCTTGTAGGGGTCGGTGGGGGCTTCCTTGTCCGTCGGGGCGGTCTTCCAGGCGTCCTGTTGGGGGACCGCCTTGACGCGCAGCTCTCGTACACGGCCGTCGGTGGTGGTGGCGGCGAAGCGGCGGCCGTCGCCGAGGAAGGTGTGCGGCTGCTGCGCGAGGGCGAGGGCGAGGGCTTCCGGCTCGTGCAGGGTGACGTCGGCCTTCTTCACCAGCTCGTCGGCGAGCCGCGCGGGGTCCTTGCTGGCGTGATCGAGCTGGACGGCGAGGTGCCCGCCGACGGCGCCGCTGAAAGAGGGCTTGTCCTCGGTGCCGT